>CAYRCA010000328.1:0-5546 GCA_964422565.1 uncultured Acidobacteriota bacterium
CCCGGGATATTTCCATGGCCGGGGGAAGGTCCAGGGTCTCCAGTCCGGCACCCGTCTCCAGGCGAAAGACATTGCCCCGATGTTCGTCACGCACCAGGATGGCGATCGGCGAAACATCGAGAGCCTTCTGGATCCGGTCACAGATCCTCTCGGTCAGGCGAGACAGCTGAATCTCCGAGCCGAGAGTCCTCCCAAAATCCACGAACGACCGGCGGTAGCCGTAGCGGTCCTTATAGAAATACCGGTCCAACTGCTCTTGTATCCGATCGCGCAAGGGGGCGAAGAAAATCGCCACCACGAGGGCCGAAACCGCCAGCAAGAAGAATCCGGACTGGGGAGAAAAGTCGTGGACCGCACGGGCGATCAAGAGGGCGATGGCGACGTAAAAGGCGAGCAAGGCCGAACTGGCGACGACGTAGGCGACGCCCCTCTTGAAGATGAGATCGACATCCTTGAGGCGGAAATGGGCAATCGCATACCCGAAGCTCAGTGGAATCAGAACCAGCGAAACGACCGAAGCCTCCATCCAGCGGGCGATGGTCCAATCCAGTAGGTAGGGAGCCACATAGAGAATCCCGAAAGGGAGAATCCCGACGATGGTGCCCGCCGTGATCCACTGCATCTGCTTTTGGTGAACGAGTCCAGGGGCGGCGCGCCGGGCGCGAAGGAGAGTCGCCGCCGCGAAGGCGAAGTAGAGCACGAAATGAGCCAACTCGACCTTATCGAGCAGAGCGGCGCCGGCGGGGGTCCTCGCAAGGCCCACCACTCGAAGTTCACCCGCGAACCAGGAGAGATGGATCAGCCCCAGGAAAAGGGCCGGAACGTAAAGAAGAAGGGCGCGGTGGGAGCGACCGCTCAGCCAACGATGCGGTTCGGGAAAGCTCAGGCAGAAGTGAAGAAAAAGCGGGGGCAGCAGCAGGAATGCGACCGCCGTTATCCAGTAGACGGCGAGGTCGAAGCCATCGGCCCTGCCTGAATAGCGGAACAGCAAGAGGACGAAGGCGACCATGCACACCAGGGCGAAGTGAAACGCACCAACGGCCCGGCCGTTCCGCAGGTATGTGACGACTCCGATCAGCAGGAACGCGCAGGCGACCACCAGAAGCGGAAGGTCGGCTCTCCCGAGTTGCGACTGGACTGAGATGGTGACGGGAACCGTCCACTCCCCCGAACCATCCCGATGGAAGGTGTAATCGGCCACCGACGAGACCGTGGCCCGGTTGGTCAGGACCTCAACCACTTCCGTATAGTCATCCAGAGAGCGGATGCGCAGGCCGTTGATGTCGACCAGCAGGTCCCCCTCGCGGAGGACGACGCGGAGGACGTCCGATTCGACCACGGCCACGCGGAGGCCCGTGTCGCCCTGGGACCAGGAGATTCCGTCGGCGGTGGTTTTCCACTGAGCCCGGTCGACCAGGTTTAGCAGTCCCAGATACAAGAGCACCGGCGCAAGCGCAAGCACCAGCAACGTCTTGATCCGACCCGATCGTGCCATCAAATCGACCGCCTTCGAGACCCTGTCCTAACCCTCAGTGTGCACGCACCCCAGCCGCACTTCATTCTTAGAAATAACTATGCAAGTCGAATGCCACTTGCCTCACCCAATCGACGTCGCCAGTACAAATCATTGGAATAGATGAATTTCACCTCGAGCTCCAAGCTCTTGGCGCGGCCGCCGACTTACCGCAATCCAATCTTCTGAATCGCCCTCCAATAAATTGAATCCGACATGGTGTCGACCGTCCGCATCAATTCGCCGCGGGGCCGCGGGAATCGGGAGGCGGAGTCGAGGGAGAATGAGTTGCCCGGAACCCTTGCCGGCGGGGCAGTTCTCGGGAGTACCGAACACGGGCGCATCTCTCGCCGATGGAGAACGGCGTTAGAACTTGAAGGAAACGCCGCCACGGATGGATCGCGGGCTCTGTAAGAGGGTCACCTCGCCGCTGCCCGTCTGGATCGTCCCGATATCCTCATTTGTGAGGTTGCGAACATCCAGCATGGCCTCCAGCCGGTAGGGTGCCAGGAAGTCGAGGCCAAAAAAGCGCAGCAGATGGTCCGGTAAAGGAATCACCTGTCGCACGAACAGGTTAACGCCCTCGTTCCCCGTGTCGTAAACATCCGAAAGGGGATCAATCGAAAGCAGAGGGGAATGGCCGGGCGCGAACTTCACAAGGGCCGTGACGTGGGTCCCGGACGCCGGAACGAACGCCTGCCACTGTGTTGCCAGCGCATGAAAGGGCTTCCGGCCGATCAAGTCGGTCAGGCCCGCGAACTCGCCCTCGAATCCCACGTGATCCAAGCCCGGAGCCCGTCCCTGGGAGTACGAGATCTCGGCTTTGAGGTTGCCGCCCAAGGATTGCCGAAAGGAGATCCTGCAGCCTCGACTGTCGACGCGGTCATCCGGGAGAGTCAGCACCTCCGCGCCCGGTTTAAACCCGTAGACCGCGACGAGGGGCATCGCCCCTCCAAAAGACGCATTCTCGAAGACCGCGAATTCGACTTCGGAGGACTGACCGAGGCCCTGCGCGATGCTGCCCATGACGTGCCGCCCCGTGCCCAGGAGAAGATCCTCGCCGATCTGGGCCATATAGACGGGACTTGCCAGGTTCACCGCGTTGCCGTCGGGCAGGGTAACGGTGTTGGCCACCGTATTGCGCTTGGAGGCAAGCATCAGCCGCACCGAGGTTTGATCGAAGGGCGAGAACCCAACCGCGGCGGAGGGACTGACGAACGCGGCGCTTTCGGCCGTTCGCACCTGATCGACTTCAAGTCCCCAAGTCACGGTCAGAGCGGGTCCGAAACGAAGCGTGTCCTCGAATCCGACATTCAGGAGTCGGGACGTCCCGGACAGCGCCGCAAACTCGGAGTGGGCGGGAAGGGTTCGCGGGTCGCCCAGCAGAGTCAGACTCGGCCCCTCAAAGGTGAGCCGGCCGTACCCCATGAAAAGGTCCACCGAGTGGTTGTCGCTCAGTTGATAGCGGACAATGTTCTTGATCCGCCACAGGGAGTCCTCCCCCGAGTTCAGTTGTCCCGCCACGATGTGCTCGCGGCCGCCGAGCGAATCGACCACCGCCGCGAAATTTGTTGACGTTCCGGCCCACGAATCCCCGGGAAAGACGTAATAATTACCGCCGAAGCCGCCGTTCGTGTAGACTTGGAAGGTGGCCTCCTCGAAAAGCCCCCGACCCCCCGCGACCTCGGGGAAAGTCCCCACCGGCACGGGTTGATTCCGGAAGATGAGGCGACGATCATTCGAATTCCGCAGTAGCGCCTTCAGGCCGAGGTTCTCCTCATTCGGACCCAAGGCGAAAACCTGCTGCAGAATCAAAGTCACCACCGCCGTCCGCTCAGGAAGAATCTCCACCAACCTCCCGGCGGGACTTCTGTATTCGCTGCTCTTGACGCGGATCTGATACGTTCCCGCCGCCAAGTCGGTGACGTGAATACGACCCAGTTCGTTGGTTCGCGCCAAGGTGGGAAAAGAGTGGTCCTGATTCCGGCCGAACAGCGAGACGAAGACGTCGGACAACGGCCGACCGGTCTCGTCCAAAAACAGGGCGCTCAGGTGACCGGACGGCGCCGCGCCCAAAGAGCCCGGCAGAAAGATCGACAAGAGCCCCAGCAGCATGGCCGACCGGATCACGGTATGACGAAAGCTTGCCATGATCGTCAGATCATCCACTCCTTGATGTGCAATTCTAATCCCTCCAACCGACATTCGTCAATGACCGCATCGGAGTTCCCCGCAATCTCGCCCTCCCCGAAAGCTTCCTGTCCGTCGCTCACAGGGTCGTCAAGGCCCGCAGCCATTCCCGCCAGACGGGCGCCCACCACCATTTTAGACCGATATCGCCTGGAAGTAGAGCGACGGCGATTCCTCCCAGACGTAGGGCCTGAGACCGGTCGATTGAGGCGAGGCCCAGGCGGCGCAGCGAAATCGCGGCGAGCAGTGTGGCCCGGCAGATAAACCCCACGACCCGCAGGGCCGCCCAAGGCGGCCAACTCCGGATCAGGACGGCGGGAAAGTCTTCCGCTCGGACCAGAAGCGTCCCGACGTAGATGTTCGCCGGGACCGCTCCCAGAGATGTCTGTCAGGAAGTCCGGTACCCGCTCCTGAAAGTCAACTGGATGTCGCCGGAGTGTTCCGTCTCGGGTTCGGGCTCCCGCCGGACGAGCCGTCCTCCGAATTCGGTGTCGCTCAGGTCCCATTGCGTCAAGTCCGTGGCGAGCGGGTTCGATGCTCGCCAGTCCGATGTCGGGGAAGTAGGTTTCGGGATCCCGCCGCAGGAAGTCGAAGATGCCGTGCTTGCCGGGGTTCAGTCCGGTGGCGAAACTGGCCCACGCCACAGGCGACTCGGGCGGATTCGTGGTGCCGAGCTCGGTGAGCGTCCCGTCCCGGGCGAGGGGGCGAATGCTGGGGAGTTCGTCCAGCGATTCTTGGACCAGGCCGGGGTCGACACCGTCGAAGCCGAGGAGGATCACCTTGAAGTCGGTGGTTCGCCGAGGGGTCTCCCGACCGCCGCAGCCGGCGACGAGCAACAGGAGGCAGAGAACCAGCCGACCCATCATTTTCCGCGAATTATAGCGCGGCCCTCCACCACCCTCGCCTCTTTCCGACGCCCGCAAGCGGTGGGACGTTTATACTGACGCCATGATTGTCCGAGTGCGGTTCGCGCCCAGCCCCACGGGGCGGCTTCACGTGGGGAACGTTCGCACCGCCCTGTTCAACTGGCTTTTGGCGCGGCAACGGGGAGGGACGTTCATCCTTCGGATTGAAGACACGGACGCCGAGCGATCCGAGGCTCGCTTCGAGGATCGAATACTCGGGGATCTGGAATGGCTGGGGCTACGATGGGACGAAGGCGTGCGGGTGGGTGGAGGTCGTGGCCCCTATCGCCAGACGGAGCGCCTTGAGTTATACCGGGAACACGGCCACCGACTCCTGGAGCGGGGGAAGGCGTACTTCTGCTTCTGCTCTCCGGAAAGACTCGAGTCGGACCGACGCTCCCAGCAGGAGGCCGGTCGGAGTCTCCGTTACGAGGGCCGGTGCCGGCATCTCGATCCGGATGCCAGCGCAAGGCGGGTGGCCGGCGGCGAGCCCGCCACGGTCCGACTGAGGGTTCGAGACGGGAGGGTCGCCTTCGACGACCTGGTCTTCGGCCGCATCGCGATCGAGACCTCGACGATCGGCGACTTCATTCTGCTTCGCTCGGACGGCTCGGCGCAATACAACTTCGCCTGCGTCGTGGACGACGCCCTGATGGAAATCAGCCACGTCATCCGCGGAGAGGGGCACCTGTCGAACACGCCCCGGCAGGTCCTGGTCTACGAGAGCCTGGGTCTGACGATGCCCCGATTCGCCCATCTGTCGACCATCCTGGGGCCCGACGGGGCGAAGCTCAGCAAGCGGCACGGCGCCACGTCGATCTCGGAATTCCGGAGTCTCGGTTACCTGCCCGAGGCTCTCCTGAACTATCTCAGCCTTCTCGGGTGGTCGCCTCCCGAGAGCCGGGGCGAGATTCTGGAACTCGACCAGATCATTGCGG
>CAYRCA010000329.1:0-5540 GCA_964422565.1 uncultured Acidobacteriota bacterium
TGGTCGACACCCCCGACCTGGTCGCTGAAAGGCCTTGGAAACACGGGGAGTCGTTGGAAGACGTCGCCAAGGTCATCCGGGACGGAGCGGGCAAGATGCCCGGCGCCAAAGGCAGGTTGACCGAGGACCAGATCACAGCCGTCGCCCGCTATACGCTCTGCTTCCTCGAAACGGAGAACGAGTAGAGGCAACCGCCGCGACAATCGAGGACGACCCTGGAGCGCGGACCACCGCGATCCATCCCGGGAGCTATTCGTCAATGAGCGGGCCGTTGGTGGCCGTACGACAGATGCCGCGCTTCGAGGCGGCCACGAAATCCGCGATTTCCAGGGCGAGATCGCTGCTGAAATCGGCACGGATTCGCTCCACCGCCTGGAGCACGCTCAAGCTGGAACGAAACAAGGTGCCGTACACTCGCTTGATTTCCAGGCGCTGGTCGGCGTCGAAGCCGGCTCGGCGGAGTCCGACCGTGTTCAGGCCGGCCAGTTGATTGAGCGAAATGGGGTGGACCGTACAGAACGGCGGCACGTCCTTGGAGGCGCCGCACCCGCCGCCGAGCATCGCCAGTCGACCGATGCGCACGAACTGGTGAACGGCGCAGTTCCCGCTGATAAAGACCCGGTCTCCAACGTCGACATACCCGGCCAGCAGAACCCCGTTGGCCACGATGACCCCGTCGCCTATTCTCGTGTTGTGGCCCACGTGACTGAAGGCCATGAGAAAACAATCGCTTCCGACCGTCGTAGTGGTTTCCTCCCGGGTGCCTCGGTGCAGCGTAACGCCCTCGCGGATATGGCACCGGTCGCCGATGCGCAGGTAAGAGACGCCGCCGTCGAAAGCGGTGTCCTGGGGCAGGTCCCCCAGGACCGCACCGGCATGGACGCGACACTCCGCTCCCAGCGTGGTGTGGCCGTAAACCGTCACATGCGGGCCGATCCGGCTGCGGTCGCCGATCCGGCACCTCGACTGAATCCACGAGAACGGTCCGATGTCGACATCGGCGCCCAATTCCGCGCCCGGTTCGACAACGGCGGTCGGATGAATGCTTGCCATGTCACTGTAACTTCGGTGCCGTAACCGCACGACAAACGGCGCGCACGGAAAAGGTCCCGCCGCCGAAACCCTCCGCCTATTTTTCTCTACGCGAGCCGTCGCGGTCAACCGGGGGAGACGCACGGGGGCGAAAAGACTACACTGATGATTCGGAGACCGGAACGTTGCAGCGCTTGGAGACTCTCGCCCGGAAGGTGGCGCGCCCAAGATTTCGGCTCTCTCGGCCCTAAGCGGGTTCGGGTGCCGGAAAGGGGATTCCGACTTCCGCGTTCCGCGCGAGGATACCATTCGGGCGGGTCCCCGCGCTCGCCGAGGAGCTTTCCGGATGCAAAGGATATCGGCAATCGTCATCACGCGCAACGAGGGGCGGAACGTCGAACTGTCCCTGGCGAGCCTCGTTCCGATCTGCTCCCGGATAATCGTCGTCGATTCAGAAAGCGATGACCGTACCGTCACTCCGGCGCGGACGCTCACACGCGAGGTGCGGATGGTACCCCGGCTACGTGCTTCGGCTGTTCCGGCGTTACAGGGGTTCCTTCTTCCAAAATACGCGAAACTATACGAGAGGCGGCGGAGACATGGCTTGCCTCCGGGAAACGGCGCATCAGGTCCGGCGCCGGACGAAGGCGGGCCGGAGGCGATGCCGGGTCGGAATCCGTCGGGCGGCTGATGCCGGGCCGGCGCGCTCCAAACCACACCATGGAAGACGTTGAGAGGAGCCCGTCCCGTGTAGCCGCCCCCCACACACCCTCGACCGGCGTCCCCCCGGGAGAGGCGGCGGATTCCCCCGCTTCGGATTGTCCGCCCGGTCGGTTGAGGATCCTTCACCTGGACTCGGAGCGGGGCTGGAGCGGCGGACAAACCCAGGTGTACACCCTTCTCCAGCATCTCGACCTCCGCGCCTGCTCGAACGCGGTGGTTTCCCCGCGAGACAGCCTCCTCCTGGGACGCTGCCGAGACGACGGACTCGATACCTTCGGCGTGAGGATGCGCCATTACGCCGACGCGTTTTCCGCCGCCCGGTTGGCTTGGATCTTTCGCACCCATTCCCCCGACGTCATCCACATGCACTCGTCGACGGCGCACTTCCTCGGCGTGTGGGCGCGGTGGCTCGTCCGTTCCACCGCCGCCACGGTCTTCACCCGCCGGATGGACTATCGGCTTCGACGCGCTCCCCTGATGCGGCTGCCTTACCGCCTTCTGACGGACCGGGTTGTGGCCATATCCCAGGGGGTTCGGCGAGCCCTGGTCGAGTCCGGGATATCCGACCGTCGCATCGAGGTCATCTCGGATGCGGTGGATGTCGAGCGCTTCCGGCCGGTCCCTCGCCCCGCGGCTGAGCGGCGCTCACTGGGACTTCCGGAGACGGCGCCGATCCTCGGCGTCGTCGCGGGCCTCATCCCGAGAAAGGGTCACCGCTACCTGTTTGAGGCCATGGTGTCGATTCGGAGCAGGCTTCCCGACGTCGTTCTCCTGGTCGTCGGGGACGGTCCACTGAGAGGCTCCCTCGATCGGCTTTCGGTGAAGCTGGGGGTATCCGCCGGCATTCGATTCGCGGGCCAGGTCGAGGACGTGCGGCGACCCTTGGCCTGCATCGACGTCCTGGTGTTGCCCTCCATCGCGGAGGGTCTCGGTGTGTCCCTGCTCGAAGGCATGGCGATGGGTCTGCCCGTTGTGGGGACTTCCGTCGGGGGCATCCCCGACGCCGTTCGGGATGGCGTCACGGGCTATGTCGTCCCCCCGCGGGATCCCGGCGCGCTCGCGGAGCGCCTTCTGGGGTTGCTGGCTCAGCCCGATCTCCGCCTCCGCATGGGAAGGGCGGCGCGTGAACTTGCCGAGTCGGAATTCTCCTCTGAAGTCATGGCCCGCCGATACGAGGAACTCTATCGGGCGGTTGTCGCGGACTGCTCGGCCCGAGCCAGGACTTGAGGAGCCCTCGTGGAATGCGGCGGCGCGAGGCGTTGAAGAGATCCGCCTCGGCGACCGGGTCGTCAGATCGCCGAAACCACCCCGGTCGAGGCGGATCGAGACTCATCCAGAAGCTCCCCGACAGCCCGGACCACCATGTCCGCCGTCACCGCCACCATGCACTCCCGACCGCGACACCGGCGTCTGCGACAGGGCGCGCAGTCCACGCCCGCGTGCAGCAGTCGATAGGGGGTGAATCGACCCGGCTCGTTGACGACCGGATCGGAAGGCCCCAGGATGGCGACGACAGGAGTCCCCACCATCGAGGCCACGTGCAGAAATCCGGTGTCCCCGCCGACGAAGACCGCGGCAATCCGGATAAGGGCGGCCAATTGCCTCAGCGTCGTCGCCGGCGAGACCACGGCAGGAGCGGCGACCCCGGAAAGAACCCGCTCGACCAGCGACTCCTCCCCCGGACCCCATCCGATCACCGTCGGCAAATCCATGCTTCGATGCAAGCCGTCGATCACGGACCCGAAACGTTCCGGAAGCCAACGCTTCAGTCGGCCCCGCGGACTGGTTCCGGGATAGACGACCGCGAACCCTTCCGGCCGCATTCCCGACTTGTCGAGCAACCGCAGGGCAAACTCCTCATCCTCCCCTGTTATCGGAAGCTCGGCGCGCTCGAGGCGAGCCTCGGGAGCGAAATGGCGCGGTATGAGATGATTCCGCTCGTAGCGCGAAATGCGGCCGGCTGGAGCGGACACTCTTTCGGTCGTGAAGAACGTATTGAGTTCCCGGGCCAGAGGCCGGGGATAGCCCACCCTCCTGGGGATCCCGGCGAAGCATCCGTAAAGGCCGCTCTTGAGAACGCCGTGGAAATCGAGATAGAGATCGTATCTTTCCAGGCGCAGAGCACGGATGAGGGCGAGGACGGCCGAGGGGCGTTTTCGCGGGGGAAACCGACCCCACACGCGCCGAGGCACGATCTGAAGGCGATCCACGTATGTCAGTCCGTCGATGATGGGCGCGCATCGATCCTCGACCAACCAATGGATCTCGCTTTCCGGAAGGGCGTGCCTCAGAGCCTTCACCGCCGGCGTCGTCCGAACGACGTCGCCCATGGCCGAAAGACGAGATACGAGGATCTTGGGGCCGGACCGCACGGCCTCCAGTCTAACACCGCGGTCCGCGGTGCAGGGTTCCGGTTTCTGGTTGTTGGGTTCTGGGGTTGTCGAGCTTTCTACGGGCCGACGGGTCCGACCGGTCAACCCTCAACCCCAAGACCCAGCACCCCAAACCCAGAACCCAGCCCCAAGCACCCAGCCCCCAAATCGTGGCGGCGCCCCTCACTCCCCTAAGTCCGCAGGCCGCGCGTAGTAGGGGTAGCGGCGGCGCGTCTCTCCGGGCCCGATGTACTTCCACCGCTTGTACATCCAGTTCCAGTTGCCGGGTGACGCGGTGATTTCGGCCTCGAGAACGGCCAGATAGTCTCGCGTTATGGCGGTCGGTTCTTCCCCCGACCGATCGGGTTCAATCGTTCGCCCACCGTAGGCCAGGTAGGTCCCATCGGAGCGGAGCTTGCAGAAAATAGGCAGCACCGGCGCGCCCACTCTGCGGGCGAGGATGTCCACTACCGGCGAAACCGGGACGGGCCTGCCGAAGAATTCGACGAACACGCCTCCATTGCCGGGTGTGACATTCTGGTCGATGAGTACGCCGACCCGGCCTCCGTCCCCAAGCGCGCGAAGCAAATGACGAACGGCCCCGTCCTTTGGGAGGACGGTCTGCCCGGTTACGCGACGCATTCGGACCAGAACCTCGTCAACCGCGGGGCTGCCCGTGGACGCCGCGACGACGGCGGCGGGATACCCCCGGAGCGCGGTCGCCAGGCCAAGGACCTCCCAGTTCCCGAAATGCGCGGGGACGGCGATCAGCGGATTCCTCTCGAAATAGGGGAGGAACGATGGATCGAAAACAACCCACCGGTCAATGCGCCGGGAGGAGAACCTGGAAAACCAGAAGAGATCCAGGACCACCAGCGAGAAGGACTGGAAAGCGCTCTTGGCGATCTCTTCCTTTCGCTGCGGCGGTATGGCGTCGCCATACGCCAGGTCCAGGTTGGCCAGGGCTCTGGCGCGGTATCGTCTCAAGACGCGGAAGGCGCACCAGCCGAGAACTCGGGCCGCCAGGAGGATCATGCGGCGGGGCAACAGAGGAACGAGCAGGGCGGCGCCCCGCACCAGGATCCTTTCCGAAACCTCCCGCGCCAACGTGTGGCTACGCATTTCCTTCCGTCCGATCGGGAGCCCCCGCCTCCGGCCCCCACTGCTTCCTCTTCACTTCTCGACGGGCGCGACTGGTCTCGTGTCTATCAAGAAACTCGTGGTTGGGACACGTCCCGCCTCTGCCAAACCCTTCGGCCCCCGGAACCGCGATCCCCTTGGGTGCCGCCCCCCATGGCGCCGGTGGCGGGACTACCAAGAAAAATCAAACAACCGCAACCCCGAAACCCGAAACTCGAAACTCGGAACCCGAAACCGCCGCGATTTTCGTCCCTCCGGGTGCGCCCCGCTCAT
>CAYRCA010000330.1:0-5539 GCA_964422565.1 uncultured Acidobacteriota bacterium
CGACCGCCCAGATCGCAGCGGGCCCCGCCCCGGCAATCCGGTCCGCGGCCTCCCGAAGCCCGCTTCCCACGAGCCCCACGGAGAGTTCGGCATCGACAGCCTCCGCCAGTTGTCCGGCCCAGGTCAAAGCTTCGCGAACCGACGCGGGCAAAGTCGCTCCCGTGACAAAACCGACAACCAGAATCCGTTCCATGGCTCCCCCTCGATCAGCTTCCCCGAATCCAGGCCGCGATCTCCCGGGCGACCTCATCGACTCCGACGTCCTTGACGATCCGCGTGTTCCGCCGCTGTTCGGGAAGCTCGACCCCCGCAAAGGAAAGTCCCTCCCCTTTGAGATGAACCGCCGACGCCTTCTGCAGGGCGGGCATGATCGTCCGCATGTTCCGCATACCCAGTTGCGGGTTGTTCGGCGGCTCCGGCAGCCGACCCGTCGCCCATCCCACGACGGCCGGCGGACCCGCGCAGACCGACACCTGATGGTGGCCGCCCTCCGCCCGCTCCAGGATGCGAAGCGCTCCGTTCGCCCGGATGGTCACCTCGTCCACGCCCTGGAACTGATCCATAATCCCCAGCCTCTCGCCCACGGCCTGCAGCGTGCTTCCGGAGCCTCGGGAGGCCGACTCCCACCCGCCGAAGACAAGAAGGCGACCGCGGTCCAGACCCGGAATCGCGGCAATGGCGGCGGCCAGGGCGTCGGCAACTTCCATCGAATCCGTGAACCCGCCGGCCGGACCGTCCAGGGCAATCAGCTCGAAAGGCACCTTCTGGGCCACACTCATCATCAGCTGCTGCAGTTTCCCCCGCGGGCCCAGAGCGACCCACCAGACGCGGCTCCCAGGGCGCGACTGCGCGAGGTTCGCCGCCTCATAGAGGGCGTGGGCGGCCCACGGATCGAGAACGGCCGGCAGCATCATCTCGTTCCGCAGGCCCGGCCCCGAGGGCCCCATGACCGGCTCCAGCGTCTGCAGCGGATCCGGGACGACGCTCCCACAAACGACAATTTGGTATCCAGGCATGAGACCCCCCTCACCGGCGGATACGCGACATCCGCGTTTCAGTTCTCGGCCGAGTGAAGACCCCCCGCTCCGGCGAGAAAATCAATGTTACTGAGTCGGCCCTCCACCGGCCTGGAGCAGTTCCAAAGACAGGCTCCACAGTGAACGCACTTCTCCCGGTCGAAGCGGACCCCTCCTTCGGGGTCACTCTCAATAGCGCGGCCCGAGCACATCTCAACACAGATCCTGGCGCCACACTCGCGGCATCGCTCGGGGTGGAGGAACAGAACGTGGTCGGCGTAACCGGCCGCCGCCTGGACCTTGCCGCCCAGGAGCAGAGCGTCCTGCTGGGAAACCAGGAGCTTCCCGTCGTGCGGGATGGACGGCCAGCCGACCCGATCCATCAGGGCGTCGTGCAACGGGATCCCCTCCTTGTCGCACCGCTCCCGGATGCGAGACAACTCCTCGGCGGGAATCCTTTCTCGAAACCAGTCGCTCAAGTCGGGAACGCCGGGACGGGAGGTCTTTCCCGATACATTCAGACGTCCGCCGCTGAGTCCGGTCAGGAGCATACCCAGCATCCCGGACAGGAGGCCGCGGCGGAAGCCGTCTCGCGACCTCTCGGCCACCCGCCCCTCCTCTTCCACCCAGCTTGCCCTCCGTCGCTGGACGTAAGTCCTCTCCAGCTCCTCACGTGTAAGAGGCCGTCCCGTCTCGAGCAGCTCGACCACACTCTCGGCAAGGAACCGTCCTGTCGCCCAAGCTTCATCAACGCCGGAGCCGGTCAGCACATTGGTGCTTCCCGAGCCCTCGCCGATACGCGCGTAACCGTCCCCGACCAGAAAAGGCTCCCCTCGTCGTCCCGATTCCTGGAGGGACTTGGCGCCCCAGGAACGCAATCTGCCGTCCTTCAGGTGGCGCCAGAAGTAGGGATGCATCATCCAGTGCTGGAGGTAGCGGTAGGAGGTACGCACGGGGTTGTACAGCCAGGAGGGAACGAAGACGCCCGCGGAGACCAGCCGTTCGGAGTGGACGTACAGGAACCCGAAAATCTCGGGTTCGGGATAGCCGAAGGTGTGGAACACCGTGCCCGGCTCCAGATCCGAGCCCTGCGGCAGGTCGATCACCATCTTGGCGCCGACTGCCCACTCCGACTGGTGGTTCCCCTCGGGCAGGCCGAAGTGCTCGTCGAGTTGCCGACCCACGGCCCCGACGGGTCCGTCACCCACCACTGTCAACGCGGCACGCACGTCCATCCCGGGCATGAAGCCTTCGGAGGGACGCCCGTTCGCGTCGGTGCCCTGGTCGACCAGTCGGATTCCCGCGACAGACTCCCCCTCGATCAGAGGACCCTTGACCGGGCTTCCGGGCCAGACGGACACCAAGCCCGTCGCCATGAGCTGTGACGCCACCCACTGGTTGAACTGGCCGATGGAGAGGATCAGGCCCCCTTCCTTGCGCAGAAAGGGGGGTATGTAGGGAAGGCGGAAGGCGTCCGCCTCGTAGAAGGGAAGCCATTTCAACGCCCGGATGACACGGTCCGCGCTCCTGAGACTCCTGGCCCGCCGGCTGGCGCCCACCGGATCCAGCAGGTAGAGCACCGTCTCCCCGCGGATCTCGGCGGCCAGATTGATCTCGGCGGGGTCCAAGTCGGGAAAGGACTCGCGCAGCGCCCGGGCCCGGGTCGCGACTCCCGACACACCGAAGGCGACGTCGTCCGCCCGTTCGTAACAGACCACCTGCGGCGGCATCCCGGGCATCACCCGGCTCTCCAGCCGGGGGGTCCCGTCCTCGGCGAGCAGGGCCCGCGACAGCGTCGTCAGGAATCCGCCCATGGCGGGCCCGAAGCCCACGCAGGCCACGTCGACCTCGAAGCTCTGCCGATCCAGACCGCCGGTCTGGCTTTCTGCAAGCGGTGAACTCATCTTGCTCTCAGTCCGGGACCGGTCAAGCCGGGTAGTCGAGCGCCTCGGGAATCATCACCTGGGACAAGGCGACAGCCGCGCGGTCCTTTGCCAACCGGCTGCCGGTCAGGCATCCATCCACTTTCATCCGGCGGCGGGCGAACTCCTCGAAACCGTCGAACCGAACGCAGGGCCCCGCCTTGGCCGGAAGCTCGTTTTCGTCGGCCACATCCGTAAAGGCCGGCGCCGTCCCCGAAATTCCGGGTATCAGGCCCTCGAGGACTTCCAGTTCGTCGGAATGGTAGCATGCGTCGCGGCCGGCGGCGTCCCACGCCGGATGACGGTTGTATCCGTAAACCAGTTCGGCGCAGATCCGGCCCACTTCGCCGGCGGCGGTGGCGGCCTGGACGTGACAGAGGTCTGTGAACCCGTTCACGAAGCCAGCCAACCCTTCGGCCAGAAGGGGATTGTCGCGCCCTCGTTCCGCCAACTCAACCACATCAAGAACCTGGAACCGGCTGGCCAACAGCCAGCAGAGGGCGTCGGCCAGGGGGAAAGTTACGCCTTGTCGCTGGCCGCGATAAAGAATGTTCCCCTCGGCATCCCTGGCCCGCCGCAGATGCTCCAGGGTCCAGAGCCACAACTCCATGGCCGTCGCGAGGCCGCAGGCCCCGGTTCCCGGCCGTTGCGCGGCAATGCGTCTCATTTCCCGGATCCAGCGACGGAACAACGCCGCAAACAGCGGGCCGGTCATGGTAACGGAAAGCTGCCTTCGCTGCACCGCCTCCGGACCTTCATAGGTGGCCTCCAGTTGGGCGTCCATCCACTTCTGTCCCAAGAACCCAGGGCAGTCCTCGGTGATCCCATAACCGCCCATGAGGCTGACCGCCTCCCGCATCACATTGGCCCCATGGCCCGTATTCCAGAGCTTGCAGGCGGGACACAGGACATTGGCTTCCGCATCCAGTAGGATGAACCGGACCAGGGGGTCCTCGGCGAGAGCCTCGATCCGAACCGCGTCCCGCTCGCTCTCCGGTTGTTCCAGCAGGCTGAAGTACTCCAGCGCTTCCTTTTCCATCTGTCTGAGAGCCTTGAGCTTGTCCCGGCCCGTCTTAATCCCTCGTTCCTCAAAGATCTGATCTCGGTTACGCTCCAGCGGGTCGAGTCGATCGAACAGTCGCGCCGCGGCAAACCCCAGGGAGGCGGCGGCCTCACCCGCGGCCCATACGTCGACCAACCGATGCAGCACGTCCTCCTTCTGCTGGAGCCCAAGATCGAAGCGGGGTGATCCTGGCGTCGTGGCGTCACCGCCTCGAAACCGCTGCCGCTGATACCGGATGACGGGCTCGACCGAGGAGAGAAGTTTGGCCGCCGTCATCAGGGCGACGGTGACCCGGGTTCGCCGAAAAACAGCCTCGATGATTTCTCCGTGGCTGAAGTTCGGCACGATAACCCCATCCTGGATCGTGTAGCCGCCAATGATCCTGCTGGCCGGCACTCGAAGGCTGAAAATGGGATCGCGCGTGGAGGAGAGTTGATGGACCAGTTTACGGGTGACGGTGCCTCGGTCGAAGATACCGGGATCGGTTTCCTCGAGGATGACCATGCAGGAACCCCTGATGCGCTCGTCGTCGCCGGCCACCGCGGCCGTGACGAAGTTGGCGAAGTCCATGTTGGTGATGAACCGTCCCCGCTTTTCGACCACGAGAACTGGCTCCTCCCCTTCCCGCCACTCGAAGACCCGGGCCTTTCCTCCCAACATCCCGGCATCGACTCCCACATAGGGAAGCGGTTCGGTCAGACTGAACGCTCCCCTCCAGGGCAGGCGGTCCTCGCCCGGCCGAGGCGGGGCGCTGCGGCTCATATAGGTTTCCACCTGTTCCGGGGTGCCCTTTTCGTGGATGGGAGCCAGGGCCAGACAGCTCGCCAGGCTGCTGGTCGCCGCTCCGGCGTCCACCCAGGCCAACTCGAACGCCGCCAGGGCCAGGGCGAGGTTCTTGGGACCCTCGATGAATCCGCCCTGCTCCGGATCCATGAAGATCGAGGTGATACCCGACTCGTCGAAGGCCCGCAGAAGCGCGGACTTGGCGGGGGTCCATTCGTGGCTGTTCCGGGCTCCGTCGGCGACGAGCCTCGCCACCGGGCCCCGGGCCACCCCGCGAGCGCTTTGCACCACCATCTGGAGATCGAATCTGTCGGCGAACCGCCACATGATCTGTCGAACATCGTCGCCGGGAAGAGTTGAGAAGTTCATGGGGGTGATCGTTTCCGCGCTCATCGTTCCAATGCGCCGCCAGAGGGTCCGCCCGTTCCGGCGAGTCATCATAGGGGAAAGGCCAAGAGGAGTCAATCCGCACCGAACCCTCGAACCGTCGCCACCATCGCGATTTTCGATCCACGAAGTGAACCCCGGGGAAACCCCTTTTTCGACGGGCGTTGGGACCCCCTCCCTTGGATCGCGTCAGCCCCTATTCCCCGGTGTTCGGGTGTCCTCGTGGATCTCCCTCCACGCCGCCCCGGGCCGAAGCGGTGGGGTCCAGGGGACGTGCTATAATGTCGGCCTTCGGAGCCGGCGTAGCTCAACGGTAGAGCGACGCATTCGTAATGCGTAGGTTGGGGGTTCAAGTCCCTTCGCCGGCT
>CAYRCA010000331.1:0-5501 GCA_964422565.1 uncultured Acidobacteriota bacterium
CCTGGTAGTCGAACCGGCGCCTGAACGATTCATAGGCGTCGTGAAGCCGGGCGCGCAGCCTCCGCCACCGGGTCTCGCCGGCGCTCAGGGCGGGCGCGGGCCGGACGGCCGACTCGCCGATCAGGAAGTAGGGTCGGCCGGCCGTCGTCGACAGCAGCATCAGGGTTAAGGGTGAGCGATGGGTCATGGGAATGTCGGTTGCGGGCCGACGGCGGCTAATCGTCGGCGTTCGTCTTGGTTCGTTCTCTCTTCAACGCCACGGTCAGGGCGAAGAGGAAGCCCCCCCAGATCACCAGGAGTATCCCCACCATGGTCACCAGGGTCAACAAGCTCAAGTCTTCAATGTCCTCTTGACGATCGAGCGGTTGATCGCCCTGAATACGAATATCACAAGACCCCACTGCAACAGGCAGGTTCCAACGGTTTCCGGCCGGAAGGGGTTCCACCAGCCGCCGGGATCGGCTTGGATGACCTGCCAAAACCACCAGAGGACCAACGCCACGACCTGAGCCGGGATGGCGTACTGGATCGTGAGATCATACCAGCGTCCGATACGGATGTCACCGTCGGCCGTGTTGATATGGAGGATTCGAAAACGCCTCGCCCCGTGGCGGACAACCGCCAGGGCGATGAAGGCGCCGCTAACCATGAGGCCGATTCCCCACACCCAGTCCTGGTTGAGGAAAACATCGGTGCTCAGCGCCGAGGGGAGGCCCATCACGAAACCCAGGATGTAGACGACCAACAGAGCCCGCCCGCGGGGGATTCTCCAGTCCATCAGAACGCGGGTGGTCAGCTCGAGCATGGAGATAAGGGAGCTGAGCGCGGCGAAGGAGAGGGCCAGGAAGAAGACGGCCGCGAAGAGACTCCCGGCCGGCATCTGCTGGAACAGCTGGGGAATCCAGATGAAGGTTAATCCGGTGTTGGCGGGGCCTGCCGTTGCTATGATCTGCTCGGCCCGGTCCGGGAGGAGGGCGAACACGGTGCAGAAAATCGTGATTCCGGCGAGGAGGGAGACGGAGTTGTTGCCCAGACCGATGAGGGCCGCGTTGAGGGGCACGTCCTCTCTCCGCCGCATGTAGACGGCGTAGGTGAGGATCAGTCCCCAGCCGGCGCCGGTGTCCCACGCATTCTGCGTCAAGGCCTGCAGCCAGACACGGTAGTCCAACAGTGCGGCCGGATCGGGGGTGAAGAGGAAGATCAGCCCCTGGACGGCGCCGGGCAGGGTCACGGCGCGAACCGCCGAAACGAGAATGAGAACCAGAAGGGAGGGGATGAGAACGCGGTTGGCCATCTCGATCCCCCGCACCACCCCCCGGCGAATGACCAGAGCTCCCAGCGAAATCGCCACGAAGTGGAACAGTATGGGCTGCCACCGCGAGAGGAGGAACGCGTTCCAGTCGGCGAGAGGGTCAGCCACGGCGAGCAGGTTTCCTGAAAGGGCCATGACCAGGTAGCGGATACACCAGCCGGCCACCACCGAGTAGTAGAACATGATCGCCATAGCCACGAAGGCGACGAAGGCGCCCATCCAGGCCTTGCCCCGGCCCATCATCCGGGCGAAGGCGCCGACGGGGCCCCGGCGGGTGTACTTGCCGATGGCGAACTCGGCGATTATCAGGGGGATGCTCCAGAGAAAGAGGAACAGGACCCACGGGATCAGGAAGGCGCCTCCCCCGTTGGAGGCCGCGATGCGGGGAAACCTCCAGATATTGCCCGTTCCGACCGCAATGCCGACCACCGAGATGATCAGGCCCCACCGGGAGGTGAAGCGTTCCGCCCGGGAGGCTTGCGCGTGCGGAACCTGGCGCGGTCGAGTCAACTTTCAGAGTTCCTTTCACCAACGGGACGCGAAGGAAACTCCGCGCCTCCGGGTCTCCAGGGTGGCGAGGCGTCGCGCCAACCCACCGAAGGCCGCCTCGCCGGCCGAGGCGGCGCCTCGGCGGTCATCGGTCCGCCGCCCTCAAAAACTCCTCGATCCGCGCCGCCGGATCGGGTGACTCCAGGAGGTCGGAGATCACCGCCACCGAGTCCACACCCGAGTCCCAGAGCCGGCGAGCCCTCTCGACATCGATGCCGCCGATGGCCACCATGGGATGGCGTTTCCGCGACGCCAGGCGGGCCGCCAGCGGCGCGCCCAGGACGGCGTGAGCGCCGGGTTTGGTCGGAGAATCGTAGATCGGCCCGATGGCGACATAGTCGACGTCCATCGCCTGGGCCGCCTGAAACTCCTCCGCCGAATGGGTGGAGACCCCGATCAGCAGCGACCGACCGACGACGCGCCGGGCGGCCTCCGCCGACAGGTCCTCCCGCCCGAGATGAACCCCGCCCGCCCCGGCCGCCATGGCCAGGTCGAGACGATCGTTCACCACCAGAACGGCGTCCCGAACCGCGCAGAGACGCTGGATCCGAATCAGTTCCTCCAGAAGTGGGCGGGTCCCCTTCGTCTTCTCCCTGACCTGGAAGAAGCGGATTCCCGCATCGAGAAAGAGTCGGGCCAGGCCGAGGTGCCCCAGCCCCAGGGAATTTCTCGTCGCAGTGATCGGATAGAGGGGACCCAGCCCGAGGTTGCGCATCCCGTCTCAGAAAAGGCTGACCAGCCGGTCCACCAGGATCACAAGAATCGCGATGGGACAAAGGAATCGAACCAGCAGAGACCACGCGGCACCCAGGGCGAACCGCCGACTGCCGAGGCGGATTTCCTTCGAGGCCTCGGCGATGCCCCACCTCCAGCCGACAAAGATACAGATCAGGAGTCCTCCAACGATGAGGGCCAGCTTTCCAAACAGGAAGTCGGCCCGCGCCAGAAATCCGGCCAAGAAGGGGGAGTAGCCTTCGCCCAGAGCGCTCGGGACGCCCAGGAGAAAGGCGGCCGCGCCGACCATGAGGGCGGCCCGCTTTCTGGCCCATTTCCGCTGGTCGATAAAATAGGCGACAACGACCTCCAGAAGCGAAATGGCCGATGTCAAAGCGGCGATCGACAGCAGAAGGTAGAAGACGGTGCCGAAGGCCTGACCGAAGGGGATCTGGTTGAAAATGTTGGGGAGCACCAGGAAGATCAGACCCGGTCCCTGGTCCGGACTGAGGCCCGCCACCGCGAAAAGAGCCGGGAAGATGGCGAAGCCGGCCAGAAAGGCGATGAGAAGATCGGCAAGGGTGACATAGAGGGCGCAGGAGACCAGATCCTCCTTCCGGGAGAGGTAGCTGCCGTAGGTAATCATGGCGCCCATCCCGAGGCTGAGCGAAAAGAAGGCCTGTCCCAAGGCCGCCAGGATCACCTGAAAGTCGATCCGACCGAAGTCCGGCTTGAGGTAAAACTCGATTCCCGCCATCGCGCCCGGCAGGGTGACGGATCGAACGACCAGGAGCGCGAGCAGGAAGAAGAGGAAGGGCATCAGGACCCTGGTCACCTTCTCGATGCCCCCTTCGACTCCACCGGTGACCACCCAGACCGTCAGCGCCATGAAGCAGAAGTGGTAGAAGAGCGGCTCCAGTCCCCCCGACGTGAAGGAGGTGAAGCCGTCGGCGATCTCCCGGCCGTCGGCTCCGATGAAGCCACCGCCGAGGGTGAACCCGATATACTTCAGCGTCCAACCGGCGATAACGCTGTAATAGCTCAAGATCACCAGTCCGGTGACCACCCCCAGGGCGCCGACCGCCTTCCAGGATGTCCCCGGCGCCAGAGTCTTGAAGGCGCCGACCGGATCGCTTCTGGATCGCCGTCCCAGGGTCAGCTCGGCGATCATGACCGGCACCCCGACCAGCAGCACACAGGCCAGGTAGACGAGGACGAAGCCCGCTCCGCCGTTGAGGCCCACCTGAGTTGGGAAGCCCCAGATGTTGCCCAGGCCGATGGCGGAACCGGCGGCAGCCAGAATAAAGGCGATCTTCGATCCCCAGGTGCCCCGATGGCTGGTGTCGACCTGCACTAAGTGACTCCGATTCTCTCCAGAAACGAGGTGCCGTAGTCCCCCTTTACGAAGTCCGGGTGCCGGACGATCGTCTGATGCAGGGGAATCGTGGTTTCGATTCCCTCTATGATAAACAAGTCGAGCGCTCTTGCCATCCTGGCCAGTGCCTCCGAGCGGTCCGAACCGTAGGCGATCAGTTTCGCGATCAGTGAAT
Organism: uncultured Acidobacteriota bacterium; assembly: GCA_964422565.1. Classification (GTDB taxonomy): domain Bacteria; phylum Acidobacteriota; class UBA6911; order RPQK01; family JAPXNP01; genus CAYRCA01. Next base: position 4,126 of record CAYRCA010000331.1, read on the forward strand.
CGTAGTGGCTCGACACGACCCAGTCCTGATAGGCCGTCGAGTCGACGCGCACACCCGGTCCCCCGGGGGGATTGTAGGCCGTGATTCGGCCGGGGGAGGGGCGGAAGGTCTGCGGATTCTCCGCGTTGATGCGACATTCGATGGCGTGCCCGCGAAAGGAAACGTCCTCCTGTCGGAAGCTCAACCCGTTGTCGGCGGCCACAAGGATCTGCTCCTTGACGATATCGATGTCCGTGACCATCTCGGTGATGGGGTGCTCGACCTGAATGCGGGTGTTCATCTCGATGAAATAGAACCGCCCCTCCTGGTCGAGCAGAAACTCGACGGTTCCGGCACTCTGGTAGCCGATATCCGTCATCGCCGCCACGACCTTGGCGCCGAGACTCTCCCGTACCTCCGGGGTAACCGCGGGACTGGGCGTTTCCTCGATCAGTTTCTGGTGGCGACGCTGAACCGAGCATTCCCGCTCACCGAGGTGAACCACCCGGCCCTTCTGATCCGCCAGGACCTGGAATTCAATGTGGCGGGGATTGACGAGATACTTCTCGATATAGACGTCGGCGGAGCCGAAGGCACCCAGAGACTCCGACTGGGCGGTGTCCAGGGCATCCTGAAGCTGTCCGGGATCCCGGACGATCCGCATGCCCCGGCCTCCGCCTCCGGCGGATGCCTTGATGATCAAAGGGTAGCCGATTTCGTCGGCGACCTTGCGCACCCGATCCGTCCGTTCCTCCCCGATGAGCCCCGAGCCGGGAATGATGGGCAGACCCGCCTCCTGGACCTTCTGTCGGGCTCTCGCCTTGTCCCCCATCAACTGAATCGCCTCGGGCGGCGGGCCGATGAACTTGACGCCGCAGGTCTGGCACACCTCGGCGAAGTAGGCGCTCTCCGCCAGGTACCCGTACCCGGGATGGATCGCGTCGACGTTGGCGATCTCGGCCGCGCTGATGATGCTGGGAATATTCAGATAGCTTTCGTAGCTTCTGGCGGGACCGATGCAGATGGCCTGATCGGCGAACCGGACGTGCAACGAGTGGCGGTCGGCATCCGAGTAAACGGCCACCGTCGAAACACCCAGTTCCTTACAGGCACAGATGATTCGGAGGGCGATCTCCCCTCGATTGGCCACGAGGACTTTCTTGAACATGGCGCTCAGTCTCGCGTGGTGACTCGAATCCTGAAGAGTGGTTCGCCGAACTCGACCGGCTGTCCGTTTTCAACCAGGACCTCAACGATCTCGCCGGCGACGTCGCTTTCGATCTGGTTGAAGATTTTCATCGCCTCGATGATGCAGACCACTGTGTTCTTGGTAATTCGATCTCCCACCTGCACGAAGGGTTCGGCGTCGGGTTTGGGGGTGATATAGAAGGTTCCGA
>CAYRCA010000332.1:0-1924 GCA_964422565.1 uncultured Acidobacteriota bacterium
GCGCAGTTGCTGGAAGCGGTCCCACGCCGATTCCCCCGGCGGCTCGATCAGCCGGGGAAATCAGGCCGCGCAGTTGCTGGAAGCGGTCCCACGCCGATTCCCCCGGCGGCTCGATCAGCCGGTCGGTCCACAGGGCATCCTCCAATCCACGGTAGTCCTGCTCCAGATCGCCCGGGAGTCCCTCGGGAAGGGGCACCCGGCTCGGCTGTTCCGGGATTCGCGCCAGGGCTCGCAGTTGCCCGGTCCGCCAGTCCAGAGAGTGGGCGCCGTCGAACAATTCGAGCCGAAACCGGTATTCCCGGTCGGGGGAGGGAACCAGGAAAACGCGGTGAACGCCCGGGGTCAGTCCTCCGAGTTGCACGTAACCTTCGGTCTCGGAACGGCCATGGAAGTCGCCGTCGACGTAGATCTCCGTTCCGGCCTCCAGATGCAGAAGGACGCTGGCTGTGCCGGGGAGCGCGGCGGTTGGGAGTCCCTGCAACAAGGCCGCCGAGCCGGGAATTCGTGAGGCAAGCTGCGCCGAAGAAACGCCAAAACCGCTCGCCGCGGCCATGCGATCCAGATCGATGATGTTGGTTCCCGGTCGAACATCGACGTCCAGTTCTCGTTCCTCCCCCGATTTCAGAAACAGCCGGATTCGATAGGCTCCGGGCGCCATCCCCTCCACGGGGATCTCCTCGATATCGTCGGGAATCCGCCGCATCACCGTGGCTCCGGACAGCGGGTCCGCCCACTCGACACGCGCGAAGCCTCGAAGCGCCGAGTTTCGTATGACCAGAAATGTCCCCGGCCGGTCGGTGGCGTCCAACTCCCCGGGTCCCGGCAACTCCAGAAAGGACAGGGGCAGTTCCGGATCGAACTCACGGTTCGCCATCGGATTCTGTTGGTTGGACGTGTATTTCGGCACTTCGGCCAGAACGTAGTCGACCACGCGCCGAGCCGTCACCAGCGAAGTTCCCGGGTCGGCCGCTTCGCCGTTTAGCGCCTTCAGAAGAACGTGCGAGAAAACACCGCTCTTCAGGTCGTCTCGCTCCCAGGAGGGTTCGGTGGGGCGGCTCGCGAGCAGGTTCAGAAAGTTGCCCCGCCCGGCCTCCAGGTTCAGAAGCTCTTGGTTGATCAGGTTCTGGATCCTCGCCGCCAGTTCGGACTTCTCGGGTCCGATCCGTCCGGCGTGGCACAGATCGGTGATGAGCACGCGGTGGGCCGCATGCCCCAGCCCCAGCTCGATCAGCTCCTTGAGGAAGGTGAAGGGAACCGAGGTGGGCGCCAGGAGGTTCAAGTCCCCGTCGCTCGGGACGAAGTATCCGATCCCCCGGCGGTTCACGTATCCGTGTCCGGCCAGGAAGACATAGACCGTATCGCCCGGTTCGACTCGATCCTGCATCAACTCGAACTGGGCGAAGACGCCGAAGCGGGTCGCCTGATCCTCCAGCAGGGTGACCACCCGATCACTCTGGAATCCTCCTCCCCGAGGGCTCTTGAGGAACTCGGCGAAGGCTTCGGCGTCGGAGGCCGCGTAGAGGAGAGGCTCGGCGTTTGAATACCGGGAGACGCCGATGACCAGGGCCCACCTCCGGTCGGGATCGGTCTCGGCCGCCGCCGCGACCGTCGTCGTAAGCGACAGAAGGATGACCGCCGCCGAAAGGAGATGCGCCAACCTCGGAAAGCCCGCATTAACCACAAGTTGTCTCCGCGAAACGCGCGCCGGGGTTCGTCGCCCGAGGCGTTGCGTGGTGGCCCCCGGGCTTCGCTCGGCTGGAGCGCCGCACGGGAATAACCATCGCAATTCCCCCCCCGACCTCGCGCGGATTGTTTCAGGGCAACGGCCCGCGAATCATCCGGATCCGGTGGTTCCCCTGGTCGCTGAACCAGAGATTCCCCTCGGCGTCGAAAGGTGTCGCAATAGGCGTAAAGATACCTTGGA
>CAYRCA010000332.1:1934-5500 GCA_964422565.1 uncultured Acidobacteriota bacterium
ATCGGGCATCCTCGCCGTCGCCGTGGAACCCGGCTTGATCGCTCCCGGCGACCGTCTCGATCCGGCCCGTCGCCAAATCGACCACCCGGATCCGGTGATTTCCGGCGTCGGCGAAATAGAGGCGGTCGCCGTCCAGGAAGAGTCCCGCCGGCGAATCGAGCGCCGCCTCGACGGCGGCGCCTCCGTCCCCCGAAAACCCCCGCTCTCCGGAGCCCGCCAGCGTGGATATCTCCAGCCCCTGGCCGTCGATCACGCGGATTCGGTGGTTGCCGGTGTCGCTGATGAAGATGCGTCCGTCGTCGGCAAGGAACAGGCCTTCCGGAGAATGGAGCGCCGCCTGAAGAGGCTGGCCGCCATCGCCGGAGAAGCCGGGTTCTCCGGTCCCCGCCAATCTGGCGACGTAGCCGAAGCTCAGTTTGCCGATCCGGTGGTTGGCGGTGTCCGCGAACAGTACATGGCCTTCGGCGTCAACCGCGACCGCCGCGGGAAATCGAAGGGCGAAGGCCGGGCCCGGCAGGTCCCCGCCTCCCGCTCCGGGTTCGCCCGTTCCCACGAGGTTCTCCAGCAGCCCCCCCTCGATACGACGCACCCGATGGTTTCCCTGATCTGCGAAAACGATTGATCCCTGATCCGACACCGCTACCCCCGCGGGACGGTTCAGCGAGGCCTGCAGGGGATCCGGCTCGTCTCCCGAGTCCCCCGGGGCCCCGGTGCCGACGATGGTCCGGATGGGAGGGTAATCGTCCCCAACGCCGCTTCCCTCGACCAGTCGAACCCGATGATTTCCCTTGTCCGCCACGACAAGCTCTCCCTGCAGGAGCGCCAGTCCGGCGGGCTCGGCAAGGCCCGCCAGCACCGCTGGCCCATCGTCCCCGCTGAAGTCGAGGAAAGAACCGGCAACGGTGCGCACGATCCCGGTTGTGGACTCGATCAGTCGGATCCGGTGGTTCAGCGAATCCGCGATCAGCAGATTGCCTCCCGCGTCGAAGGCCAAGCCGGACGGCAGATCGAACTCCGCTTCGACGGCGGAACCCCCGTCGCCGAAGAAGCCCGGGGTCCCGGAGCCGGTGACCGTCCCGATGACGCCGTCAACGTCGATCCTGCGGACGCTGTGGTTGAGAGAATCGGCCACGAAGAGGTTGCCGTCGGCGTCGAACGCCAGGCCGAGGGGGCCGTTGAGAGCCGCCTGGATCGCGGGTCCGCCGTCTCCCGAGTATCCGGCCTCGCCGGTTCCCGCAACGGTGTCGATCGATCCGTCCGGAGTCAGAATCCGAATGCGGTGGTTTCCGGCGTCGGCGATCGCCGTGGTTCCGTCGGCGCGAACGGCGATCCCTCGCGGATCGGAAAGCCGGGCATCGACGCCCGCGCCCCCGTCACCCGAGAATCCGGCCTCCCCCGTTCCCGCGACGGTATCGATCGTGCCGTTGTCCGGGTCGACGCGCCGCACGCGGTGATTGCCGGAATCGACGATCCAGATACGTCCCTCCGCATCGACCGCGACGCCCCGGGGCTGGTTCAGTTGCGCGGAGGAAACGGGGCCTCCGTCGCCGCCGAATCCGGGTGCGCCGTCCCCGGCGACGGTGCTCACGACCCCGGTGTCGGCGTTAAACTTTCGGACCCTGTGGTTCTCTGTGTCGGCGACGAACAGGTTGCCCTCGAGGTCGAGAGCTACTCCTCCGGGCGTCTGAAGGTCGGCCAGGACACCGACAGCCCCGTCTCCTGAAAAGCCGCTCCGGCCGGTGCCGACCAGCGTTCCGATCACGCGCGTCACACCGGCGACTCGACGGACTCGATTCTGTCCCGTGTCTGCGATGAACAGGTCGCCCGCCGGAGAAACGGCCAGCCCGAGGGGCGCCCTGAGCCGGGCAGCCGTCGCCACCGAGCCGTCGCCCACATCCGAGGTGCCCCCGGCTACGGTGGTCACCTGTCCGGGGAACAAGTCATCGGGACGGGGAGGCAGCACATTCAGGGGGATCTGGGCCAAGCCCCCCCGATGCTGGACAGTCAGCGTTTGACGGCCGCTGGGCAGAGGCGGGAGAACGAAGGAGACTTCGGTCGTGTCGACGAAGTCGATTTGCGGGATCGGGACGCCTCCGATCACCACGATCGCCTCGGGAGCGATGTTCCGCCCACGGATGGTCACCCGGTCGCCGCCCAGGGCGAAGACCGTGTCGGGCTCGATCTCAAGAATGGTCGGTCCGGCGTACCGAATCTGTTGAACGGACCGTAGCGACTCGGCCACCAGGACGCGGCCGCTGATTGTGGTGGTCAGTCCTGCCGGCGCCGAGAAGGTGTCGCGCTCCGCCGCCAGGACTACGTCGCCGTTTCGCAGCACCACCCGGACACGGCCGGTCTCCTCCTCACTGACATAAAGATTGCCGAAGGGATCCCGCACCAGGCCGACCGGTCCCTGAAAGTGGATTGGCGAGGTCTGGAATCGGACCGGTGCGACCAGACCCGGAGCCGAAGGAGATAGATTGAAACCGCCCAGGGTCTCCACCCGGCCGTCCTCCCAGACGCGGCGGATCAGGTTGTTGCCGGTGTCGGCCACCAGGACGGTGGTTGGAGGCGGAGGTGCGCCGGTGAGCTCTCGGGCCAGTTGTTCCACCAGAGACTCCGCCTCATAAGCCAGCCCCCTGGGGCCGTTGAATCGGGCGTTCTGGCCCTGGCCGTCCGCCTGCCCCGCCTGTCCCGCCTGTCCGGCGACCGTCCGGACCTCGCCTGTGAGCGGATCGATCCGGCGGATGGTATGGTTGCCCGAGTCGGCGATCCAGAGAAAGCCCCGCTCATCCGGGGCCACACCTTGAGGTGCGTTGAACCGGGCTTGGTCGCGAGGCCCATCCTGGGACCCGGGTTGCGTCGTCCCAGCAAAGGTCGCGACTTCGCCCGCGTTACCGGGACGGATCAATCGGATCAGGTGATTGGCGGCGTCGGACACGTAGACCTGCCCGCCTGCCTGATCCACTGCCAGGAAGGCGGGCGCGTTGAACAGCGCCTGCAGGCGGACGCCGTCCCTCAGTCCCGCCTGTTGGTCGACGCCCGCGTAGACGTCCGGCGCTTCCTCCAGTCCGTCGGCCCGGAGAATCGTGTGGCGGGGACGATTGGCCAGGTAGATACGCCCCGCCGAGTCCTGAGCCACGTCGGTCGGCTGAAATCCGGGAGTGCCGGACGTGATGGTTCCCGAAGTCACCGTGAAGCGCCTCACCAGGTCGCCCGACGAAATCACGACCGTCGTGAAACCACGGTTGTGGGCCGTCATGATGCCGGTCTGATCCACGGCGATGGTTGCCGGATCGAGGCTCAGGTACTGAAGGAGAAAATCGTCGCGCGCGTTGCCGTCCTCATCCAGGGCGATGGGTCGCAGGGGCCGGACGCTGCCCTGATTGATGGTGAGATCCGTCGAGTTCACGAGGATTTCGGCGATTCGAGCGGTGACGCCGGGATAAAACTGTCCGCCGCCGCCGGGGGACAGAGCGAAGGGCGCACGGCTGCTGTCCACGCCACCGATGGGTACCACCAAGTCCTCGCCGTCGGACTGAAAGAAGCTGAGAGTGCCCACCGACTCC
>CAYRCA010000333.1:0-5495 GCA_964422565.1 uncultured Acidobacteriota bacterium
TGACGAAGATGGTGAACCATGGGACGGGTCGGGTCCGTATGGAGTTCCGGATCCCATCCCGGGGATTGTTGGGTTTCCGAACCCAGTTTCTCACCGACACGCGAGGCTCCGGAATCATGACCCACGTATTCGACGGATACGAACCCTGGCAGGGTGAGATTTCCCATCGGGCCACCGGAGCCCTGGTGTCGGATCGGTCGGGCCGCGCGACCGCCTACGCGATCGAGCACCTGCAGCCCCGGGGCGATCTTTTCGTCTCACCGGGCGAGGAGGTCTACGAGGGGATGATCGTCGGTGAGAACGCGCGGCCCCAAGACTTGGACGTCAACATCACCAAGGAGAAGAAGCTGACCAACATGCGAGCGTCCACCGGGGAGGAATTGGTTCACCTGGTTCCCCCCCGCAGGCTGAGCCTCGAGCAGTCGCTGGAGTACATCCGCGAGGATGAGAGACTGGAGGTGACGCCGGGTTCCGTCCGCCTTCGAAAGCGAATCCTGCAGGCCTCCCGCAGGAAGTAGACGCTCTAGTCGGGGACGGGCCGGGCGTTTTCTCCGTCTGACGCCGGGTGGGCCGCGAGGGGCACGAGGCGCCCTTTCTGTGTCGCGGTCCCTTGCCGGGTGTTCTGATCGAAGGCGCATGGCCCACGGTGAGACTCGGCTCGCGGGAGATGAGGAGAAGAACATGAGGATTTTCTGTGACCGGCGTGGGTTCCTGGCGCGGTCGGCCGCTATCGCCTTGGGCGGATCGCTCTTTGAGGCCGGCGTGCTGGCCCGATCTGGAGCGGCTTTCATATCGACCGGCCCTGCCGGTTCCCTGCGCAAGGCCGTCTGCATCGGCGTGCTTCCCAGGGACTTGACCGTGCTCGAGCGCTTTCAGCTGGCCGGACGCCTCGGCTTCGAAGGGGTCGAGCCGAATACGCTGTCGACTTCCCAGGAGGTGGAGGAGTACCGGCGGGCGGCCCGAAGCACCGGCGTTCGGATACATTCGATCATGAACTCCGACCACTGGAGATTCCCGTTGACCGACGACGACCCGGAGGTTGTCCGGCGGAGCGTCGATGGAATCAAGACCTCTCTACGGAACGCCCACGAACTGGGAGCGGACACCGTGCTTCTCGTGCCGGGGATTGTGACCCCAACGGTTCGATACGGCCAAGTCTACGCGCGCTCTCAGGCGAGGATCCGCGAACTGATTCCGCTGGCCCGGGATCTGAACGTGGTCATCGCCATCGAAAACGTGAGCAACCGGTTCCTTTTGAGTCCCCTGGAATTCGCCCGCTATATCGACGAGTTCGAAAGCCCCTGGGTGAAGGCGTACTTCGACGTGGGGAACGTTGTTTCTATAGGCTTCCCTCAGGATTGGATCCGCACCCTCGGCAAGCGGTTGGTCAAGGTTCACATCAAGCGGTTCGAACCGGGGGTGGATCATCCCGAGTTCGATCCCAACGACCGGCGCACCCAGGGCATCGACTGGCCCGATGTTCAAAGGGCTCTCGCCGAAGTCGGATTCGACGGCTGGGTGAGCGCCGAGGTGAGGAGCGGCCCGGAGGATTACCTGCGGGAGCTCGGCGCGCGGATGGACAGGATTTTCGCGGGTGAGAAGCCGTACTGAGCCGTCCCGACACGGGCGTCTCCCGACGATAACCCCGCACCGGCGGGAAGATCGGTGATGGCGGCGCGGAGGGCCGAGAATCTTCCGGCGGGTGGGTCCTGTGTCGGAGGGGAGGTCGTCAAGGTGACCCGCGGCTCCCTGCGCGAATCGGCCGGCGCCATCCTCCTCGGGAAGGTTTCGCGGCGACGGTCCGACCTTTCCGCCGCGACGGGTCAGGCGCTGGAGACTTCGAGGTCCGACAGGTCGGAGGCCAGGCCGAGGAGAGGCGACTCCACACCCATCTTCTCGAGCGTGCGAATGACCCGCTCGGGCGAGCCCCAGTCGCTCCACTCGACGTCCACCAGCGGGAAGCATAGGGACGCCCGACCGGCGCGCTCGAGCATGGCCCGCGAGAAGTTCGCGCTGGGAAGACGATCGTACAGAACCTCCAGTTGCCGGGGCGACGGGGCGAGCGGGGAACGGCCTTTCGTCTGAGTATCTTCCACAAAGGAATTCAATCGAGCCATCATGCGGGGCAGAAACCGGTGTCCCAGCGACATGAGAGTGGAGACTTGAGACACCATAATCAGGGTGTTCCACAGGTATCCCGAGGAGAGCCATTCGCGGGCGAGCCGCCGGTTGGGCTTCTCTCGGAAGCCGGTCACGCGGCGGGGGACCTGGCGTTCGCTCCAGCGCCACCCTTCCAGGGGTTCGCCCGGTTCGATCCAACCGTACTCGCTCTCGGGAGTGGCGGCCGGCACGCCGACCAGAACGATGTACTTGGAGAGCGACCGGGCGAGCTTGCCGATTCGCCTCATCTGCGCCACGAAACGGGGCTCCGGATGGATGAAGTGGTCCGACGGGAGGATGTAGACCAGCGCGTCCGGATCTTTGGCGTGGATGAAGGCGGCGGGGACCAGGATACCCGCCGCCGTCCCCCGGGAGCGGGGCTGCTCCAGGAGAACGCCGTCCGAAAGACACCCCTTTCTCAGAAACCGTCGGTGGCCCTTTCCGATGATGGTGACGATTCGACTTGGCTCGACCAGTTTCTCGGCGCGGGCCAAGGTGTGCTCGAGCATGGAACGGGTGCCGCAGAAGGTGCAGTATTGTTTCGGGTAGGGGAACCCGAACAGCCGCCGGATCACCTGCCTCATTCGCGTCCCCTCACCGCCCGCCAGGACAATACTCCAATGAGACACGCGCAGCCTCCTTTCACTGAACCAGTGCGCGAATTTACGCCCGAGTTTCCAAAAGTCAAGTTCCGAGAAGCATTTCAGCCTAACGGATCCGCTTCAAGAAATCTCCGCAGCACTCGTTTGAAGGCCTGATTCGCATAGGAGCTTGAGGGAGCTATCAATTCACTGCGGTATTTCACCCGCCTCTGAAAATGCGAAGCGACCTTTTTGTACCATCAACCATCGGAAATCTCAAGCGTGTTTCGCCGGCGCGCCGGCGGTCAGACGAGTCGGTTCGAGACGCTATCCGGGCCGCGAGTCGTTTCGTCCGGAACGATTTTCCCGCCACGGACCGAGAACCAGGACCCGGGGCGGCATAAAATCGACCGATCCGCCCTAGTCTAACTTTACAGGCGAACCGCGGTAAGGATGCTCGCGGGGTGGGCGGTCTCCGCGGCCCCGCCGGAGAGGCCGGAGAGTTGAAATCGGGGAATCCGAGATCCTTGTGGAAACCCCAGCTGTGAGGCAAAGAAGCGGCCGATCCGATGGCGGTGGGGAGGTCGTCTTCAGCCCCGCAGTCCGTGACTGAGATGGCGCATCCATTGGGCGACTTGGGTAAAGACCAGGAAGTGCTCGTAGACGTGCCGTTGCGCGTTGTGCCCCCACTTCTGCCGGGTGACGGGATCGGCCAACAGGGTCGCCAGGTTTTGCGCGATCTCGTCCGGATCCTCCGGATCAACCGTCAACAGGCCGTCGACCCGGTCGCGGATCTGCTGACGCAGGCCGCACGCGTTGGTCCCCAGGACCGGAACCGCCTTCCACATGGCCTCCGTGGCCGTCAGTCCGAAGCCTTCCCGGAGCGAGTTCTGAACTACAACCGTGGAACAGCGCTGCAAGGCGTTGACCATCAAGGCGTTCTCCTTCCGGGACTCCATCGGCAGACTCAGAAGGGCGACGCTCTTCTGCTCCTCCGGCCGCAGTCCGAGATAGTGACCCTTTAGCTCGTCGAGCACCTCGATGGCCTCCGGGTCGTCCTGTATGGCGGCGGGATCCGGGCCCGCGAGAACGAGTTTGACGATCTCCAGCAACCGCCGAAAACGCGGGTCATCGGCGGCAACCCGGTCGGCGGCCCGTTTCAACCGAAGGAAACCCTCCATCAACGGCCGCCATCCCTTCAGACGATCCCAGCGGGAGACTTGAGTCACGATGGGCCGAAAGAGGAGGCCGATTTCATCGTCCGAATCCAGCTCGGCAAAGCTTCCATCGGGACCCAATCGCCGGGCCCTGTGGTCCCAGCAGGGCGTCAGCACCGGATGGCATTCGGTCTGTAGTCCCGCGTTGCAGAGAACCCCCACCAGTTTGTGGGGAACGAGCTCGCGATTCTTGTGGCTGAGAGGGTCGATCGCGGGATGGACCACCGAGGCCTTGCCGGCCAGGAAGGGGGGGATGTACTCGGGTGCGCTGAAGATGGCGTAGTCGTACGCGCAGGCAAAGGGCTTGAGGAACTCCCAGGCCTTTCGAGAGATTTCGGTTTCCTCGTCCAGTCCGATGTGACATCTCCAAACCAGCTGAACCCTGAGCTCCTCCCGGACCATCGCTCCCGAGGCGAGTGGCTGCGGGTCGTGAACGACGAGGAAATCGCCTTCCCGCACGTGGTCCCGAAGTCCTCTCGCCAGCCCGCGGCTGACCTTCTCGTAGAGTTCCCGGTCCCGGGAGGAGAAGTCACCCTCGCCGTAGCCATGGATGGCGTTGTGGATGCGTTTGGTCAGCGCGAAGAACTCGGGCTCGTCCACCTTGATCACAAGCCAGTGAGTCTCGACCCCCAGTTCCCGCAGGAGATCCACTTCCTTGGGCAGCATCTCGGCGACCCCGCCCCCCTCGGCCGCGGAGTTGACCATCCAGACCCGCCGACCTTTTAACCGGGGGGCCAGGACCGATGCCTCGGATCGAAGCTCGCGGACCCAGTTGACCAAATGGGCTCGGCTCGCGTAGTCATCAAGTTTGACTCCTTCATCAACACTTACGGTTTCAATCATCATGCTTCCCCTTAAGTCGGTGCGCCAAGCCCCTCGGGGCGACCTATTCCCTATACCCTATCCCCCCTCCCGGATCCAGCCACGACGCCAACCGCGCGACCGACCGGGGGGTGGGTCCTGGGAGCCCGGTCCTGCGCACTGCGCGATGGGGCCCGCTGAGGAGGGCTGGCTTCCGATCTCCCGATACTGGAAACACCAAGAACCCAGCCTCCGGAAGCACACGTGAAAGGCCTCAGGGGGTTCGCGGGTATGCCGGAACCGGCCCCCGGGGCTCGATCTCGACCAACTCCCCTGTTTGTGGACCGAGGGTGTTGGGAAGACGAACGGCGAGTTCGATGCCACTGTTGCGGAGCCGGATCGTGCAAAGCTGGTAGTGGCCGCGGAACTCCACGGTCTCGACGCGGGCCTTTCCCTCGGGGTCGGGGCGCAGCCGCAGCGAATCTCGCCGCAGCAGAATGAGAACCGGCCCGGCGCAGGGATTCCGCAGGGGAACGCGACCCAACTCGCACTCCGCCGTCGCGCCCCCCGCGGTTCCGGGAATCAGATTGGTCTCGCCCAGGAAGGCGGCCACCTCGGGATCGGCCGGAGATCCGTACACGTTTTGGGGAGTGTCGGCCTGGACGATGCTTCCAGCCAGCATGACCGCGACGACATAGACGAGGGTGTTCTTGAGCGTCAGCCAGAACATGGAATC
>CAYRCA010000334.1:0-432 GCA_964422565.1 uncultured Acidobacteriota bacterium
ATCATTCTGTCGGCCCGGGCCGAGTTGCTGCTCTTCCTGGCGTTCTTCCTGGCCTTCGCCGTCAAGGTGCCCCTGTTTCCGTTCCATACCTGGCTGCCCGACGCCCATGTCGAGGCGCCTACCGCCGGCTCGGTCATTCTGGCGGGCGTACTCCTCAAGATGGGAACCTACGGTCTCCTGCGCTTCTGCCTGCCCATGTTCCCGGAGGCCTCCGTCCGGCTGGCGCCGCTGATTTGCGTCCTGGCCATCATCGGCATCATCTACGGCGCCCTGGTGGCCATGGTGCAGCCCGACGTGAAGAAGCTCGTGGCCTACTCCTCGGTGAGCCATCTGGGATTTGTCGTGCTGGGAATCTTCTCGTTCAACCTGCAGGCCATCGAAGGCGCGACCTACCAGATGCTCAACCACGGTATCTCGACGGGCGCCCTCTTC
>CAYRCA010000334.1:442-5494 GCA_964422565.1 uncultured Acidobacteriota bacterium
CGCACACGGGAGATCGCGAATCTGGGCGGTCTCGCCCATCCCATGCCCATCTTCGCGACCGCCTTCCTGATCATCACCCTGAGCAGTATCGGCCTTCCGGGGCTCAACGGATTCGTGGGCGAGTTTCTCATCCTCCAGGGTGCCTTTCTGGAGAATCGCACCTACGGCGTCTTTGCCGCCTCGGCGGTGATCCTGGCGGCGGTCTACATGCTCTGGATGTACCAGAGGGTCTTCATGGGCAAGGTGGAGCGGGAGGAGAACCGGGGCCTTTCGGACCTCAACGTCCGGGAGGTGGTCACGATTCTTCCGCTGATCGTTATGGCCGTCTGGATGGGAGTGGCTTCCGGGACCTTCCTTCGCAAGATGGATGTTTCGGTCCAGAAAGTTGTCGACCGGATCGAGGAGGTCCAGCGGCACCAGATCATGCGGGTGGAGAACATGTGGGAGCGCGAATAGATCGAAGCCGAGCGACTCGATGATGGACATCAACCTGGCGGCAATACTTCCGGAGATCATTCTTTCGGCGACGGGGATCGCGGTCATGCTCCTCATTCCCTACATCCGTCCTGAACGCCAGACCCACCTCGGTTATCTCGCCCTGGCCGGAGTGGCGGTGGCCCTGGTCTCGGCGACCTATCAGTGGGGCCAAAGCGATCTGGCCTTCTTCGATATGGTGTTCCTGGACCCCTTTTCAAGTTTCGGCAAGATTCTCTTTCTCCTGTCGGTTGGGGCGATCATCCTCACCTCTATCCACTACCTCGAGCAGGAACGACTCCTTCGGGCCGAGTACTTCTCGCTGCTCCTTTTCGGCACGGTCGGGATGTGTCTCATGGCGTCCAGCGCCGACCTCATGATGACCTTCCTCGGCATCGAGATTCTCTCCATCGCGACCTATGTTCTCGCCGGCTACCGCAGAGGGGAGATCAAATCGACCGAATCGGCCCTCAAGTACTTCATCCTGGGAGCGTTCTCGACGGCCTTCCTCCTTTACGGCGTGGCTTTCCTGTACGGCGCCACGGGGACGACGAAGTACTTGGGAATCGCCGAGGTGCTTGCCACGCGGACCGAGCATCCCGCGTTCCTCTATCTGGGCCTCGGCCTGATCCTCGCGGGGTTCGGTTTCAAGGCGGCGCTGGTGCCCTTCCACTTCTGGACGCCCGACGTCTACGAAGGCGCTCCGACGCCGATCACCGCCCATCTGGCCGTGGCCTCCAAGGCCGCCGCCCTGATCGCCTTCCTGAGAATCCTGTACCAGGTGGTGCCCGATCTGAGCTCCGACTGGCAAAACCTGCTGTGGATCTCCGCGGTGTTGACCATGCTGGTGGGGAATATCGCCGCGTTGACCCAGGCCAACATCAAACGGATGCTGGCCTACTCCTCTATCGCCCATGCGGGCTATCTTCTGGTGGGACTGGCGGCGCATAACGACAGAGGCGCCCAGGGAGTGTTGTTCTATCTGCTCGCCTACGCCCTGATGAGCTTGGGGGCGCTGACTGTAGTACAGTTAGTGGGCCGACGGAACGAGAAGACGATCGATATTGCGGACTATACCGGCATCGGCTTCCGTTACCCTGGCTTGGCGGTCGCCTTGTCGATCTTCCTGATATCGCTGGCGGGAATTCCGCTGACGGCTGGGTTCACGGGCAAACTCTTCCTCTTCGCGGCGGCCGTCGAGAGCGAAATGTACTGGCTGGTGGTCTTTGGCGTATTGGCGTCGGCGATAGGAATCTACTACTATATTCGGGTAATTGTTTATATGTATATGGAGGAGCCCAAGGATGAGATCGAGCCCATCGGTTTGCCCGTGGCGGCTTGGATCGTCCTGGTGGTCATGGCGCTGGGAACCCTCTATCTGGGTGTCCTTCCGGCACCTTTTCTCCGTTTGGCAAGCGAGGCGATTCGGTTTTGAAGGAAGTAAGAAGGAAGCTTGAGGAGCGCGTCCGAAAACTGGAAAGAGAGTTGCAGGACGAGCTGCCCAAAGCCCTGCAGAAGGCGATCGAACTGGGAGATCTGCGAGAGAACTCGGAGTACCAGACAGCCAAGGAGCGCCAATCCTTCGTACAGTCGGAGCTGGCCCAGCTCAAGGAGAGGCTGGCAAAACTCTCCATGGTTAACCTGAATAAGATTCCGGAGGGCAGGATCTCCTACGGGTCGACGGTGGTTCTTTACGACTTGGATCGAGAGCGGGAAGTGACCTACCGGCTGGTCATGAGCGAGGAAGCCGACGCCGCCAAGGGCCTCATCTCAACCTCCTCCCCCATCGGACGCAGCCTCATGGGGCTCGAGGAAGGCGCGGAGGTTCAGATTCAAACGCCGGGCGGGCTGCGCCGATACGAAGTTATGACACTGATTACGATTCACGAGCGCAGGGATCGGGAAGAGTCCTCCGATCACTGATAGATCCGGCTGCCGGCGACAAAATCCCGCTGGAGCCGTTCCTCCAGGATGACGGTGGTCCCGTAGACGTGACGGACTCCGCAGGTCTCGCGATAACCACCGTCTCGGGCTTCCAGCAGGATGAGCCGGCCGACTTCGATGGGCTTGTTGGCCTCCACAGCCAAACTCGTTACCCCTCCGGAGACGTCCGAGCCCAGGACGGAGACGAGCCGCCACTGCTGGGTCAAAGAGGCGCCGACCCAGCCGCCGAGAACCGCGGCCGGGACAAGCGGGGGGCAGTATTTTCGGATCATGCCGGCAACTCCTCCCTTAAGCCGAACACCGGCGGGCACGTCGCGACGCAACGCGAATCGCACTCCTCCCGGAGCAAATCGCGGACCTATGCATCTATAATACAAGAGGAGCGAGAGCTGAATGACACGTCGACGAGTCGCATCGAGGATGAACCCCAACCACGTTTTTTGGGTCAGCTATCTGCTGCTCGCCGTGGGGTGCGCCGTCGCGGGCGGCTTGGTGGGCCTGGTTTTCGGCTATGCCGTCGATCTGCCCCGTGTGGAGGAGCTCCAGGAAAACCAGCCCAATCTGGTCAGTTATGTCTACTCGGCGGACGGCCGGGTCGTGGGACAGTTCGCCTCCGAGAAGCGGATGATGGTCTCCTACGAGCAGATCCCCGAGCGGATGAGGCAGGCCATCCTCGCGGCGGAGGACGCGAATTTCTTCAAGCATCCGGGCATCGATTTCGGAAGACTGATCGCCACAGCCTTCTGGGATATCGTCCGTCGGGAGATGAAAGGCGCGTCCACAATTACGATGCAGCTGAGCAAGATGCGCTTCACCAGCGCGGAGAAGACCATCGAGAGAAAGATCAAGGATTTCCTCTACGCCATCGACATCGAGAAGACCTACTCGAAGGAGCAAATTTTCACCTTCTACGTCAACCAACTCCTCATGGGCCACGGCCGGTATGGAATCGCCGCCGGCGCCGATTTCTACTTCCACAAAACGCTGGATGAGCTGACGACGGCCGAATGCGCCCTGTTGGCGGGCATTATCCAGGCTCCCGGTCGCCAATCGCCGATCCTCAATCCGGATCGAGCGCTGTCCCGCCGCAACTGGGTGCTGGGACGAATGCTGGATGTGGGATTCATCACGGTGGACGAGTATCGGAGCGGCCTGGAGGAGCCCCTCGAGGTAAAGGGCCGGGATGACGACCAGTCTCCGGCTCCCTATTTTGTCGAGTCGGTTCGGCAGCACCTGTACTCGAGATATGACGGCGCCCAGATCTGGGACGGTGGTCTTCGCGTCCAGACGACTCTGGACTACGACATGCAGCTGGCGGCCCAAGAGGCCCTTACGGCAGGGTTGCGTCGATTCGACCGACAATCCAGGGGCTGGGCCGGTCCCGTTGAAAACATCGCCGACCACGCCGATCTGGAGGGGTACTGGCATCCCGACTGGGTCCGGCTTTTCTACGAGGGGCAGCTCGTCCCCGGCCTTGTTCTCGAATCGGACGCCGAAGCCGCAACCGTTCGCCTCGGAACCTTCCACGCCACGATCACGCCGGACGACATCGAATGGACCCGACGAAAGAACGTGAGCGATGTCCTGAAGCGTGGTGACATCGCATTCTTCAATATCCGAAAGGTCAACCGGAACAACAGGACCATCGACGCGGTGCTGGACCAGATCCCCGAGGTCCAGGGAGCCGTCATGATCATCGACAATCGGACCGGCGCCGTTCGAGCCATGGTCGGAGGCTTCGATTTTGAGTACAGCAAGTTCAATCGCGCCGTCCAGGCCTTGCGCCAGCCGGGCTCCATTTTCAAGCCCTTTACCTACGTGGCCGCCATGGAGGGCGGCTTCTCTCCCAACGACTCCGTGCTGGACGGTCCCGCAACCTTCCACGACGCGCTGGGGCGGCCGTACGAGCCCAGAAACTGGGATGACGAGTATAAGGGGCTTATCACCGTACGCCAGGCGCTGGCCGAGTCGCGCAACGTCCCCACCGTTCGTTTGGCCAACACCCTGGGGCCACACAGGGTTGCGGAAGTCGCCAAGCGCTTCGGTCTCAAGCAGGAGTTCCCCCCCTACCTCTCGATCGCCCTCGGGTCGGTGGAGGTGACGTTGGCCGAGATCGTCTCGGCCTTCAGCAGCTTCCCGAACCATGGAGTGCGGGCCGAGCCCTATTTTGTGGAACGGGTGGAGGACTATAACGGCGTCTTGCTGGAGGAACACCGGGGACAGGTCTACGACGCCGTCGTCAGCCCCGAGGTGGCGGACAAGATGATTTATCTGATGCGGGAGGTCGTGCGCGCCGGATCGGGGAGGAGCCTCCTGGAGCTCGGCCATCCCATGGGCGGGAAGACGGGAACGACGAACGACTCCACCGACACCTGGTATGTGGGATTCACTCCCCGCCTGACGGCCGGCGTGTGGGTCGGGCACGACGAGAAGAAGTCTCTGGGACGACGCATCTACGGCCAGAACCTCGCCCTTCCCATCTGGAAGGAAATGATGTCGAAGGTTCTGGAAGACATGCCGCGCGAAGAGTTCGAATCCTCCTGGACTCCCGGCCCGGTGACCCTTACCCGGCAGACGGAGGAGTCCGCCGAATCGGAAGAGGGTCTCGGAAAGCCTCAGGACAGCCCCATCCGC
>CAYRCA010000335.1:0-5486 GCA_964422565.1 uncultured Acidobacteriota bacterium
ATACTCCGACCCGCAGGGGGCTGTTCTGGCCGGGACTGGCTTCCGCGGGCACCGCGGCCCACACCAGTATGGCTGCCGCCGTCCAACCGATTGCCCAACGTGAGCCGCCCCGCATCGATCCGATCGACGAGGGAACCATGATGATCCTCCTTCGAACCGAGACCCGTCGTTGGACCACGGCCGCAACATTCTATCGGATTAGAGCTGGCGCGGGCGTCCCGCTCAAGGACGATCCGGCACCGATGCGCCGGGCGGCGCCCCTGCGCAGCCATAGCGGCGACTCGGAAGACTGAGAATTCCGGGAGATCGGAAATACAGTTCAGATCCGGTATGTGGCCGAAATGAGGGTCGCTTGTCAGCAGGCGCGCCGATGCCCGCCGAGCGCAGCACCCGATGACCAGATCAGAAAGAGGAAGAACCACCCCCTGGCGATCCAGACTCCAGGCCATTGCGGCAACATCCGACCAAAGATCGGCGTCGGTGGGAACCTCGGGGAAGAGGTGGAGGAATTCGGACACGCGGTCGCGCTGCTTCGGATTGACAATCCCACGCAAGACTTCGGCGCGGACTACTCCGCACCCGACCAGTTGGCCCGACCTCAACCACCGGGCGAGAATGGGCATCGATTCTTCTGCGCAGCCAGCCGATGAGGATCGAGGAGTCGACGAGCAGCATCATTCAGGTCGCTCCCGAGCTCGCAGCCGGTCCAGCTCGTACCGGTCATCGACGACAGTCTCCTTCGCATCCACGACGTAAAAAGGTTGGCGGTAGAAGGAATCGATCCGCGCGATCCTCTCCGCTTCGGACAAGGCGAAATCGATTGCCGCCTTACGAGTCTTGAGGCCGGTGAGTCGCATCACGCGTTTCAGCTTGTCCTCGTCCAGTTCCACCGTTGTCTTCATATGGAGAATAATACGGGAAGATTTTCCGTATTTCCAGCCATATTCAGCCGCCGCGCGGGAACCGTCAGGTTCCGGTCGCGTGGGTCGAGCGACCGATTCGGACCAGTCAAGGAGGTCGAAACGAACATCTCGCCTTAGATCTTGCCCGAGGGGAAGCACCTCCCGGACCCGGCGCCGTCGTAAGGGATCGGCCCGGCTTTACCTTGTCGGTCTCCATGACTAATCTGAACGGGCGTGCTCCCGCGAAGGAACGGGAGGGAGTTGGGAGGCGTCGTGGACTATCGGGTTCTAGTCAATGACTCGGTCAAGAAGTATGTTCTGAAACGCCCGCCCCAGGAGCGGGCCAGGTTGGCCAAGGCCTTCGAGTTCCTGGAATCGGGACTCTGGGACGGGGGCCTGCGGGTGAAGAAGTTGCGGGGACTCTCCCGCCGGACGGTGTTCGAAGGCCGCCTCGACCGCGGCAATCGGCTCATCTTCACCTTGGGGAGCGAGCCCGCCGCCAACGGCCCGCCTCGGCGGCTGATCCGCGTCTGGGGGGTGGTTCATCACGACGACGTCGACGCCGCCGCCCGGGCGGTCGTCCCGGAAGACGCTCCCTTCCTCCACCACGAGCCCGAAGCCTCGTCGGAGATGAGCGGAGCCGACTTGGACGAGCTGGTCGCCGACGTTTCTCTGCCCGACGAGCTTCTGCCGCCGCCGGACGCCGGCCGGCAGCGCTGGTTCGTCCTGAACGAGCGCGAATGGCGCCGCCTTCTGCTCTATCGGGAGGGGGATTTCGAAGCCTTCCTCCATCTGACCCCGGAGCAGCGAACGCTCCTGGAGTCGAAGCCGCCCCTTCTGATCTCCGGCACCGCCGGAAGCGGCAAGTCCACGTTGGCCATCTATTACCTGCTCCGCCCGGACCTGCTGGGCAAATCGAAGCTTTTCGTCACCTACAACCGCCACCTTCGCAATTTCGCGGAGCGGCTCTACCGCGGACTCACCGTCTTTACCGAGACGAACGACCCGTCCCCGCCGCGCTTCCTGACCTTCTCGCAGGTCTGCCGGGAGCTGGTTCCCGGCGTCCGCGGGCGCTTCCCGCCGGACCGCGAGGTGGATGTCTTCCGCTTTGGGGAACTGTTCCGGCGCCACCCCCACAGCGAGCGGCTCGACTACGCCCTGGTTTGGGAGGAGATCCGCTCCATCATCAAAGGCGCCAAACCGCAGATCCATCCGGACGGTTTCGAGAACCTGGTGGCCCGTCTGAAGAAGGGTGGGGCCGACGCCGGTGTCCTCCGCGGCCTGCAGGAAGAGTTGCTCTCCCTGCGTCGACTGCGGATTGGCGAACAACTGGAGCAGATCTGTCTCAAGCAACTCCGGCTAAGCCTGGAGGAGGTCGGGGGGGGCCTGGACGAGCTGATCCAGTCGAGGTACCCGGAGTTGGTCCGGACATTGGAGACCTTGGCCCGCCGACTGCGTCGCGGCGAGTCCGGCCTCGACGCCTCCCTGATGACCCTGTTCGAATACGAGCGGCTGGGCCGCAAGCGGGCGCCGGCCTTCCGGGAGGATCGGGAGGAGCTTCATTCCATCGCGAGATGGTACGACGAGCAGGTCGGGAGCCGGAGACTCTGGGACGAAATCGATCTCACCCGCGCCGCGCTCCGAGCGTTGGAACAACCCTCGGCCCGCCCCCCGGCCTACGATTTCGTGGCCTGCGACGAGGTCCAGGATCTGACCGATGTCCAGCTCTCCCTGCTGATTCGGCTGCCGGAAAATCCGCGCCGCATCCTGCTCGCCGGAGACCCGAAACAGATCGTCAACCCCAGCGGTTTTCGCTGGGAAGAGGCCCGGAGACTCTTTTTCGATCGCCGGCTTCCGGTTCCCGAAGTCCATCATCTGACTCTGAACTTCCGCTGCGCCGGCAGCATCGTTCTCCTTTCCAACGCCCTGTTGGAGCTCAAGCGGAGGCTGCTGGGGGTCCAGAGCGACGAGAAACTCGACCAGTGGCGCTACCAGGGCCGTCCCCCCTGCCTTGTGGAGGGCGTTGCCGCCGAGGAACTCCTGGAACAGGTTCGGCTTGCCGGGGCGGACCGCATCATCCTGACCCGCTCGGAGGCCGAGCGGGATCGACTCAAGCGGGAACTGGGCACGGAGCTGGTCATGACCATCCGCGAGGCCAAGGGACTCGAGTTCAGCTCGGTTCTGCTGTGGAAGTTCGCCGAAGGGGCGGAGGAGATCTGGAAGGCGATCCTCCGGGTCGAGACGGGCCAGTTCCGCGAGGCCCGCCTCCGCCACGAGATCAACCTTTTGTACGTGGGGGTGACCCGCGCCCGGCACAGCCTCATCGTTTACGACGGCGCCGCGCCCTCCCGCCTTTGGGAGTCGGAAGCCCTGCGCGAGCATGTCTTCCGCACTCCCGACGTCGATTACCTGGTTCAGGCCTGGCGGCGCATCTCGTCGCCCGACGAATGGGCGAGCCAGGGGGACTACTTCCTGGAGCACGAGCACTACCGGGCCGCCGCCGAATGCTACCGAAACGCCAACCGGGAGGGGCCGATGCGGCGAGCCCTGGCGATGGAGGCCGAACGAACCGGACGGCATGCGGCGGCCGCCGATCAGTGGGTTCAAGCCGGCGAAAAGGAAAGGGCCGCGCAAGCGTACGAGCGGGCGGACCAGCTCGAGCGGGCGCGCCTTCTGTGGCGGGATCTGGGCGACGAGCCGAGTGCCGAGCGGTGCCTGCGGAAACTCTGGGAACGCGAGGCGAGACACGATGAACTGGCGGCGTATTGGGAATCCCGGGGGGATCTCGAAAAGGCCGCCGATAACTGGCGAAGGGCGCGACGTCCCGACAAGGCCGCGCCGCTCTTCAAGCGGATCGGAGAGAAGGAGGCCGCGGCGCGCTGCTACGAAGAGGCCGAGGCTTTCCGGCGGGCCGCCTCCCTCTACGAACAATGCCGGCGTCCGGTCGACGCGGCGCGCTGCTGGGAAAACGCGCGCGAGTGGGAGAGGGCGGTGCGCCTCTGGAACCGCATGAAGCGTTACCCGGATCTTCTCCGCTGTCTCCGGGCCGTGGGAGATCCGGTTCGGCTCGGACGGTATTTCGAAGACCGGCGGGAGTGGGAATCGGCGTTGGAGCAGTACCGGGCGGCATGGGGTCCCGATCTTCAAGCCCGTTTCGAGGAGGAGCTCGACGCGATTCCCGCGCGGGGCCGCAATCACAACCGCCGGGCTCTTCGCCTGGAACTGCTCGGCCGGACGCCGGACGCCGCCGAGGCTTGGGAACAGGGACGCTGCTGGGACCGGGCCGCCGCTTGTCATTCTTCGGCCGGAGACTCCCTCGCGGAGGCGCGCTGTCTGGAAAAGGCCGGGCGCTGGCTCGAGGCGGCCGAGCGGTACGCCCGGCTCCCCGGAGAACAACAACGCCCGAAGGATCTGCAACGCTGTCTGAGGCGGGCGCTGAATCAGGACCCGTCCTCCCCGTTGCGGACGCGACTGGGGCGTCTGGCGCGGGAGACGGCGAACGATGGACGCCGCGCCGCGGCCCTGACCCTCCACGAGGCCTTGGGAAACCGAACAGAAGCCGCGGTCTTGGCGCTGCTGGAAGGCGATCGGCGCAAGGCGCTGAGGCTCTACCGAGACGAGTACGACCACCTGATCGCCGCTCAGGCTTTCATTCGCCTGAAGGGTCTAGCAACGGGAGCCGAGTTCTTCGCCGAACTTGTGAGACGCCATGCCAACCGTCCCTGGTTCGCGGATCCGACGTTGCTGCTCGCCTACGAGACGGTCGTCCGCCATTGGCTGTCGCATCCTCCGGGCGGAGACGTCGGACCCGTGCGGAGGCACCTCAGTGTCAACTCCGAACTGCTCGGCCACGAGTTCGCCCGGGAGGTGCTGGAGTTGGCGGGTCTGTTGGACGATGCCTACTATCGTGGGGCTCTCTACGGGAGGAAGAAGGGGCGCCGGCTCGAGGAGCGCCGGCTTCGAGAAGAGGCCGACCGCCTGGAGGGGGAAGGCTTGTTCGACCGGGCCGCCCTTCGCCGTCTCTGGCTGGAGGAGTGGGACGAGGCGGGCCGCCTCCTCGAGAAGGTCCCTATCGACGACGATAACCTGAGCTGCCACGGAGCGGCGGGCCGCTGGAGGGAGGTGACGGACTACCTGGAACGGGAAGGCCGACACCTCGAGGCCGCCCGAACCGCCCTCTCCCACGACGAACCCGATCGGGCCGTCGAGTTGATCCGCAATTCCGGGGAGTTGGAGGAGGGGGCGCGACTGCTGGAGCGGTTTCGCCGGTTCCCGGCCGCATTACGTTTCTTCAGAGAGACGGGCAACCGGAGGAAAGAGGCCCAGATGTTGGAGCGGACGAAGTCCTTCGAGGAGGCGGCCGAAATCTGGACGGAGTTGGGCGACGTCGCCCGGAGGACGAAGTGCCTGCAACAGCTGGCCCGGCGGCGAAACCCCCGGCAAGGAAAGCTCTTCGGAACAGAGTAGCGGCCGATCCGGAACCCGACGCTCGTTGGAACCCCTGCCTGAGTCCAGCCGGTCTCCACACGGGAGGACGGGCTTCCAGCCGGTCTCCCCACCGGAGGACGGGCTTCCAGCCGGTCT
>CAYRCA010000336.1:0-5471 GCA_964422565.1 uncultured Acidobacteriota bacterium
CATAAGGTCCTGCTTGGAGGGAACCACGCGATTTCTCGGTTGCGCTGATGCTCGTAAAGTGACGCGGATCGCCCGCCATGACGCGCACCGTTGTGACCCCATTGGCAACGAACATGAAGTACTCCTCTTCATTCCATACGTGGACGTGCATATCCGCCAGACCAGGCATTAGGTATCTACCTTGGCCGTCGATCCGCATGGCGTCCTCCGGAATCCGAGCGGAGTCAACCCGTCCAATTGAGACGATTCGATCACCTTGTGTAATTGCTGTCTGGTGCTCGAGTACCCGAGTACCCGGTCAGTATCCATTGGGATGACGCTGACATCCTCGAACGCATAGAGGAGACGAGGCGATTCTTGAGTGATTCTTGGGCCAAAAGCACAGGACTCAAGCTTAACGAAAACAACATCGCGACACATAGAAGTGCAACGCCCCCCTGTGCAACTTGAAACAACCACTCACCTTCGGATACCGGAGATAAAGAACTACCTGCGGAGGGAGAACAAGCTCTCCGAAGGATCGCAGCCAGGCCGGGGGAACGCCCTATTTCGACCGGGCACACGACGTGATCCGCTTTACGGGGTGGGTCGTCACCGAGACATTGACGCCGGGCAGTTACCGCCTCCTGGCCGTTCTCCCCGACTACCGGTACCGACGATGGATCATATTATCGATAAGTGCAGCATTCATGAGATCAGCAACAAGCGAAGCCGCTTCTTCCGGGATCTGTTTCCCAGCCCTCCCGGGTCAACCGTAAATCGCGTCGGGTGTTAGACTGGTGGAACTTTGTTCAAGGTGAACTCTCTGGCAATTCTCGGCGGCGGTTCATCCGGATGGATGGCGGCAGCGTACTTCGCCAACCTGTTCCCCGATCTGGAAATCACTTTGATTGAGTCGAGGAGGATTCCTCCTGTCGGCGTCGGAGAGGCGACAGTCCCCTTTCTGAACCTCTTCCTGGCCCGGATCGGCTACCCCGACCCCCACGACTGGATGCCCTCCTGTGACGCGACCTACAAGACCGGAATCCTGTTCGAAAACTGGTATGAACGTGGGGACAGTTACTGGCACCCGTTCGAGTATCTGGACTATCTCGGCGTGCAACATCACACGGGTCACTGCTGGTGCACATGGCACCGCCAGGGAGAGCCTCAGTTCCAGTCACGGAAGTCGTTTTCCGACGCATTTTTTCCCTCTACCCGGCTGAATGTCGAATGGAACAGAGCTCCAAGTTTCCGGGAATATGCTTATCATCTGGACGCACAGAGGTTCGGAGAGTTCCTACGCCGGGCGGCGCCTCGCGTCCGACACGTCTTGGCTGAGGTCTCGAACGTCATTCTGGACGAAAAGGGCCGCGTCTTTGCCGTGTGCACCGAGGAGGGCGACCTGCGCGCGGATCTCTATCTCGACTGCACCGGTTTCAAGCGCCGCATCATCTCCCGCGTGGACCCTGATCAGCCTTACCTGTCTTATTCCTCTTCCCTGCTCTGCGACCGGGCGGTCGTGATCCGCATGCCGTACGGGCCTTCCCAGGACAGGGAAAAGGTCATTCACCCGTACGTCCGCGCCTCGGCGCGCTCAGGCGGCTGGATCTGGTCGATTCCCCTTTTTAGCCGGATGAGCTCGGGATACGTCTACTCCAGCGCTTTTCTTTCCGACGACGAGGCTGAAGAGGAGTTGCGAGCCTACTGGCGCCAGGATGGCGCACGGGCCAGCGAGGCTCTCAGGATTCGATTCGAAACCGGCAGATTGCCCTCCATCTGGTCGAAGAACTGCATTGCGATCGGGCTGGCCAGCGGATTTATCGAGCCTCTGGAATCGACCGGCCTGGCCATCACCCAGACCGGCATCGAGCTGGCGGCCTCTATGCTGGACTCACGCTACTACGATGAGGAGATTGTCAGCCGCTACAACGCCCTGATGGGCAAGTTTTATTCCGACATCGCCCAGTTCATCGTCGCCCACTACTGTCTGACCAACCGGGAGGACACCTCTTTCTGGAAGGCGGTGAAGTTCGAAACACACCGACCTGCCGATCTCGAAGCGCGTCTGGAAGTGTTCCGGCGGTATCTGCCGACCTCCGGAACGAAGGGCACATCGGAGCTGTTCATGTTCCGGGACATCAGCTGGTTCGCCGTCCTCCTGGGGATGAACTTCCCTTTCGAGCCGGATCCGGTCGACCGAAAACTGCTCCTCGGTGCGCGTCAGATTCAGGAGCGCAAGCGGGAGTTCGTGCGCGAGATGAGCCGGAAGCTGCCGAATCACTACCGTTTCCTCAAGGAAACCATCTACGGCCGGCCGTAAGGGGCTTGGGGTGTGGAGCGCCCAACGGATTGGGGGTCCGAGCAAAGTGCGGCACACCGCTCTGCGGTGTTACGAATCGGTCAAACGTTCCGTCAAGGCCGAGGACGGCCGTGCCGCCCCCTGTCCGGACGGACGCGCTTTGCCGGGCAGAAGGCCCACCTCGCCTCGATCCCAGCGTCCGTGGGCGCCTCACAGGGGCCCCAGACCCCAAATACCAGATTCTGCCGCGCTCCAGGCTTGGAGGCCTCAGACTGCCGGCGCCTCGGCCCCAAGTCTCTTTTGCTCCCACTCACTCGGGCGTTGCGGAGTCGCCGCCGGACAGGGCGACCAGCAGCCGGTCAACGAGCTCGTTCGGCTCTGCGGAAGGCCGCGGCGCGGGATGACCGGACGCAACCAGATAGAGGGCCGCCTCCTCCACCCCGTCCAGATCGAGCAGGACGTTGACTTCGTCATCGACAAATCCTCCAATCGCGACGGCTCCCAGGGCCAGTGCCGTCGCAGCCAGCAGAATGTTCTGAGCAATATGCCCGGTCTCGAGAAGCGTGAAGCGATATCCCCGCTCGCCATACTTGAAACGGGAACGGGCGAAGACGCCGGTCAGGATGAACACGACCCCGGCATTGGAGAGGCTTGCCGGATCCGACGTCGCTTCCGAAAGAACGTCGGAAAAATCGCCCCTGCGGAGCAGTTCCAGCCCGTGGCGGTCGACTGCATAGTGGTACAGGCCCTGTTCCAGTCCGTCGACCGTCAAGACGGCGGCGTACAGCTCAACCGGGTAGAGCGCTCCTCCCGACGGCGCAGCCCGGATCGGCTGGACGATCCCATGCCGCGAGTCATCCAGCCGTCCCGTCATGCCGCTGCTGCAGTACAAGAGACGCCCCAGCTGATCCAGCTGGATCGGCTTGCCACTGAATCTGCGAATCGACCGCCGCAGCGCCGCAACTCTCTCGAACCCCTCCGCCGGCTCCACCGCCGACAGCGGCAGGAACTCGGCCCCCGGATAGGTCTTGAACGTTCGAGAGACCAGGCGGTGAATGTCCGGACTCTGGTTGATTTCGTAGATGCGCCGGTTGAACGAAAGGTCATGCCTGCGCTGTTTGCTGTTCTCGTGATACAGCTCAAATGTCGCGGTGCTTTCGTCCGCGCCGGTCTCACTTTTCCAGTTCATCGAAGGCCTTCACTCGAAGAAATGAAACCGTTAAGGATAGGGATGAGGATACGGGTTCAGGCTTTCGATCGTGGTGACGCCATCGGTGAAGCCCATCCGTTCGGGGACTTCGTACAGTCGCCGTCCGCCGAGAAAACGATGCTGGTAGTCCGCATCGAGCGGCTGCAGTTCCGGAGCCACCACACGCGTCACGTGAAGCCCGCATTCCTTCACATCCGGAGTCGTCAGATCGAGTGCCATGAGATCCAGCCCCATCTCCCCAATCAGAGAGATCGTCTTGTCCAGATCCCGTCCCCAATCCCCCGTCGAGCCGCTCTCCCAATCCGGCGTGCAGACGTTTGTCTCGTCCAGGAGAAACTCGATTGCGTGCAGCATCCCGCCATAGCCGTAAAGGGCAACATGATTCTCGAAATCGCGAATATCGCTGAAGTCGCTCTCAAACTTGAACTTCGGGTCACGGCCTCCCAGAAACTTGACCCACTCCCGCGTCTGCACAGCCTCCGTCATGGCCTTGGCGGCCGCATGCACCGGATCGAGGCTCGAAGCACCGCCCGTGCAGATCATCGCGGGAGAGCGCCGTTCGTCGATCAGCAGGCACAGGAAACTCGGAACAGGAATATCGGTGGTGGTGCGGAGCAGCACATACCGGAGCCCGTCACGCCGCAGCCGCTCTTCGTAGAGTCGCCGCAGGCCGGGGTGCGACTGGAAATCGACCTGTGGGATCTTCAGCCGGTTCAACCAGGTGATCATAAATGCGTCGCGTTCGACGCATTCATAAATGCCTTTCAAGACAGCTTCGTCGATTGAGGCGGCACAGGCCATACCGGTCGAGACCGACGGGCCGGCCACCTCTTCCCCCTGTTCGGGGAAGCAGGGAAAATAGGGCATATAGACCAGGGACGCCGGCACCAGCGTGGGGCACTCTCGAATCAGCGACCAGCCCCAGACCCATGCGATCGGGGTCTCCTCGGACGGCCGCGGAAACTTGCCCGGCTGGTCGGGGTGGAAAAGGGCGAAATCGGAAGGACGGCACAGATCGTGCGTGCGACTCAACTCAGTGACATTCCCACAGATGAGGTCCGCAGGATCGTAGACCGAGCAGCAGTAGCGCTCCAATCCTTCACCGATGGCCGAGTTGCGCGCCTCCTCGCGTGTCAGTCCCGAGCCGCCGTTGTTGTCGTAACAGGGCTGGGAATTGTAGCGGCTCGTATCGGCCATCTTGACCGAGGCGTTGAAGATCTTCGGCTCACCGGGCTCGGTGGGGATGTCGAACACCCAGCGGATCAGCCCCGTTCGGTCGTCCACAGCCGACACTGCCTCTCGGGATCTCATACCTGCGGCTCGGCCTTCGACTGTTGCCAGACATGGATCGAGGGGCGCGACATCGCAGGACGTCCGCAGTCCGAACAGCGCGGTATCTTGAGAATCGGATGCAGCTTGCTTTGCATCGTCAGCAGGCTCAATGAGTAGAGATGTCCGTAAGTTGCGGGCGGCATGAACCAGGTGAGCACCTTCAGAACCTCCAGCGCCAGGAGGCCGATCCCGGGCGTGATCGCCAGCCGTTCCGGCTTCAGCTTACCCTTCTCGATATGCTGTTCCACCAGAACGTATTCGGAGAGATCGGGCACGTTGCTCTTCAGCCGCATGTTGAAACAGTGGAAGCAGGGCGTTTCACCGGGAATTATGGTGGGTCCGATCAGAAATTCATAGCCGGTCGTGCGGGCGCTTGTCCACGTGGCGCTGGATGCGATCGCGGCCCGGTTGAACTCTTCGTACTCGCTCGGATTGAACCGGTCCGGACAGAGCACCGCGAGATCGCAACGCCTGAGCACATCCTCTGACCTCTTGGATTCCTCCACGGCCTGGAAAGTGACCTCCGCATTTACGGCAGCACACAGGACGCCTGTGGCCCGAGCTCGATTGGCCCCCTTCTGCTCCGTCTGAAACAGGGCGTCGCCGTTGAGGTCTTGCGCTTCGACCGAGCAGGGGGCGACCGCAGTA
>CAYRCA010000337.1:0-5470 GCA_964422565.1 uncultured Acidobacteriota bacterium
GAGCCTCGCGATGGAGCCTGGCGGCGCTGGCGGCCGGCGTCGCCGGCGGCCTTGTCGCCCTGTCCTCGCAGTGGATAACCCAAGACAGGACGATCGGCGGAACACCCGCGGAAGCCCTCACCTACGCCGCCACCCAGGTGCGCGTCTTCTGGCTGTACCTCTGGCGCCTTGTCTACCCTCTGTCCTTGAACCTCGATCCCGACGTCTCTCTCCAGAGGCATCCGTGGGACCCCGTCTGGTGGCTGGCCCTGGCCGCATTGGGAACTGTCTGCTGGGGACTCGTCCTCCTCTGTCGGCGCCGACCGCTCGCGGGCTTCTCCGGCCTTCTGTTCCTGGCTTTCCTTCTGCCCAGTTCCAGCCTGATCCCGAGCCAGGACGCAATGTCCGAACACCGTCTCTACCTGCCGATGATAGGCGCCGCCGGCCTACTCGCCGCCTTGGTTCCCATTCGGCCGCCGGAACGCTTGCGGACCCCGCGGCGACCGGCGCGATGGCTCGCATACGCCTCCCTTGCCGGGCTGATCCTCGGCTACATCGCCATCGACCTCCAACGCGGCCGTATCTGGAGCGACGAGGTCCTGTTGTGGAGGAATACGGTTTCGAAGTCGCCTCAAAAGTACCGGCCCAACTACAACCTGGGCGTCCTTCTCCTGGATACCGTCCCGGAGGAGTCGGTTCACTACCTCACCCGGGCGGTTGAGATCGATCCGTCCAATCCTCTCGCCTTTCGCGGCTTGGGCCAGGTGTTCTTCAGCCGGGGAGAGTTTGAATCCGCCGAACGAGCCTGGAGGCAGGCCTTGGTTCTCGATGAGAATCATGCCGAAACCCACCTCGCCCTGGGGCAACTGTACGCTCGCCGGAGCGATTTCTTCCGGGCCCGCCACCACCTGTTCGCCGCGCGGATGCTGGATTCATCCGACTGGAGACCCTACCACCGGCTGGCCGGTCTTCTGTTTCAATTCGGATTTCCGGAGGAAGCCGTGGCCGAGTGCGAGGCGGGGCTGCGACGCCATCCGAGGCGCGTCGAGTTGCGCTTTCTCCTGGCCGACATCATGACCGAGACCCACAATTGGGAACGGGCCATCGAGCTCTACCGGGAGGCGCTCGGGCATCGGCCCCACTACGGCCCCGGCTATCTCAAGCTGGCGCGAGCGTACCGCCTCATGGGGGCGCCGGGGAAGGGGGAGGAGGCGGCCCGGCGGGCCCTGGAGCTGAGCGGTTCCGAAGGGGAGAGGCGGCTGGCCGAAGAATTCCTGCGGGACCCGACGGGGACCGAAACCGGACCGCCCACCGATTTCATCGATTGATGGCCGTCCTCTCTCGCCCGGCCCTCCAGTCTTCAGCCGTTGCCGCGGGCCGCCGCGCCACCCCTCGATCCATAGCGGCTTCGGCGCCTCAGGTCCGCTTCCCCCTCCAGGCATTGGGACATCGCCTCTTTGAACCGATCGAGAACCGTCAGTCGATGACTGTGGGAGTGCAGCTTCAGGTAGTCTCTCTCCAGCACCACGTCTTCGGGCGACATCCAGGAGACCGCCCGGAAACGCAGGTAACGGCGGTACACGGCGCGGCAGATCCATTCCTGAAGCCATCCCAGTCCCGGCCTGAGGAGCGCCTCCGCCAGCGTCTTCGGCAGCGTCGAACGCTTCCGCGGCTCCTCCGAAATCCCGGGCTCATCGGGCCTGAAATTCGGATAGTAAGCCGCCACGAAGGGGTTCATCCGCACGAACCGCCGGAATACCCGCGCCCCGACCAGGGGTCTGAGGTGGATGATCTGGTTGGCCGTGAAGAGGTCCCGTGGCTCCACGCTCAAGCGTGTGTCGGCCACCACGAAGTTGAAGCACACCTGACGCCGGCAGCCGAGCAGCCGGGTCAGCAGGAGAATGGTCACCGCCACACTCCAGACCCGGGCGCCCCTTGTCACAATGAACAGGTCGAAGTCGGAATCCTCGTCCATGTTCAGGTGGGCAGCGCTTCCCGACAGCGCCACCAGCCGGGTGTGGGGGATCATGCAGATGAGCCTCAGTATCGGTTCGAAAGCGCGAAGCCTGGCCCGGCTCGTCCTCTCCCGCTCCCTCCTCAGGGCGATAAGTTCTCCCCGACCAGCGAGGAAGAAGAAGCCGTCCCGATAATCGATCCGACTTTGCAGGAACCTGCTGCCTCGATATGTCGACATCAGCTCGGATCGGTCCTGACGCGACTCCAGAAGACCTTGCCAAAGCTCGTCGAGGGTCAACGGGTACTCGAAGAGCGCCGAATAGACGACGGTTCTCAGGATGGCGCGTTCCTCTTCCGTGGGGATGTGGTCTTCGGCGGACATCAGTCCCGCGTCCAGACGAACGATTCCACCCGCCGCATGCCGTCACGCCCTTGTGAAATCGCTCATTGCTCCAACGTTTCTCCGGATCGTACCACCCCGCGGCTCATCCGGACAACGGCCCAGGACCACCCCCCCAGGAGCAGTATCTCCGTCAGGATGGTGGCCCCGGCGGCACCCTGGATTCCCCATTCCGGGATAAGGACGACGTTGAGCGAGAAGTTCGCCATGAGCCCCGCGGCGCAGACGATCGCGTAGGGACGCTGCAACCTCCAACCGATGAGCTGGTGCGTCAGCACGAAGTTGAAGTACAGCAGGGGAACGGCCGCCAAGAGAAGGCGAAAGGCCGGCGCCGCGTCCATGTAGGGAGCACCGAAAAGCAGCTCTACGATCCACCCCGACGGCCACACCGCCAGCAGAAAGATCGCGGTCCCGAGCCCGGCCAGCCAACCGCCGATCCGGAGCGCCGGCCTCAACGTCCGCGCCCGGCACAACTCGGGGAACACAACCGCCATCACCGCGGCCGGAAGGAGTTTCACGGACTCGAAGATCCTGAACACCGCCGCGTAGGACGCCACGGCCTCCTTGCCCCGCCACCAGTCGATCAGAAAAAGATCGATCCTGAAGTACAACTCCGAAAGCAGGATTCCGGCGCCGATGGGGAGCACCTGTCCCGCGATCTCGCGAAGGGATGGGGCGAGTGTTCGGCCGGCGACGGGAGGCTGGACCGGGGGACACACCCGGGAGGCCAGCAGCCCGGTACCGAGCAATGCGACGGCGGTCGCCAAGAGCATGGCCAGAGCCAGGGAGACGAGCGTGGCCTGCGCCTGCAGCAGTATCCAGGCCGCCAGCAAGGTCAATCCCCGGTGGATCAGGTTGACGGAGGACTCCAACTCACTGCGGGACAGGCCCCGGTAGAGGTGGTTGATGAAATCCACCAGCGAGGTCCCCGTCTGGGCCAGAAGGATCAGGAACAGACTGCCCGCCGCCGGAGTCTTCCACAGGTGCAGCAGCAGTGCGGCCGAAAACAGAAGCCCCGCGCCCGCGGCCAGGCGCACTTTCAGGAGTCTTCGCAGAACAAGCCCGGCCCCGGCGGGTCGGCCGGCGACTTCGCGGGCCAGAAAGACCTGGATTCCAAAGTCGCCCGCCACGGCGAGCATCCAACCGGCGACCCAGGCCAGGGAGAACAATCCAAACTCCTGCTTGGTCAGCAGCCGGGCGGCCAGCAACACGACCCCCAGGGAGAAGAGTCGGGCGACGATTTCGGATGTGAATCGATAGAGGATCAGGGTGCGCTGTCTCAACCGCCCGTCTCCCGATGAAGGTTCCCTCGGCCGCTTCCGAGTCTCCCGGCCCGGATGGAAGTCGTCCCGCCCCAGGCCCTGTCTGGGAGCGAGAGTAACGAAATCGGCGCCGAAATGACAGCGAACGGCGGTGTTGCGCAAACGACACGAACGCCTCCCGTTTGACCGCGAAGCGGACGGGAGCTAGAATCGGCGCGTATTCCCCCGTCAACCTCCCGACTCCCGACCGTTTTGACGACGGGAAGGCGCCGCCGAAGCGGGAGTTGATGGGCCCGATTCCCTGGTGCCTTCGTCAAGATGCGCATAGCCTTCGATGCGACAACCCTGACACCCGACCGGACCGGAGTGGGTTACTACACCGAGCATCTTCTGCACCATCTCCTCGAGGCAGGCCGGGAGCACGAACTTCTGCTGCTCACCAACCGCCCCGTCCACACCACAAGACCCCTCAGCCGTCCGGTGATGGTCCTCCGGCGGGGGTGGATCCCGTATCGAACGCTCTGGCTGCAACTGGAGGGGCCGCGGATCCTGCGTCAAGCCCGTCCGGACGTGGCTCACTTCACCAACTCACTCGCTCCCCTGGTGGGCGCCACGCCCGTGGTCGTCACGATCCACGACATGAGCCTGTCCCTGATGCCCCGGATGCATCCGTGGCGACGCGTCCTGACCCGCCCCTTGATTGGGGCGGTGCTAAAGCGGGCCGACGCGGTCATCACCGTGTCTGAGGCCGTGCGCGCCGATCTGCTGCGCCTGACCCGGATTCCCCCCGAGCGGATTCACGTCATCTACGAGGCCGCCACCGCTGTCTTCCGTCCCATGGCCGAAGGGTCGGCCCTCGCCGAGGCACGGCGGCGCCTCGGGATTCCCGAGCCGTTCATCCTCTTTGTCGGCACCCTGGAACCCCGCAAGAACCTGGTTCGTCTCGTGGAGGCGTTCGCCGGGGTCCGTCGGTCCGGCGCCCTGGCCCGCCACACCCTGGTTTTGGCCGGGTTGCCCGGCTGGCGGTGCGAAGAACTGTTCCGGCGCATCGCAGCCCTCGATCTCGAGAAGTGCGTCCTCCTGCCCGGGTACGTTCCCTTCCGGGACATTCCCGCGCTATACAATCTGAGTGAGATTTTCGCCTTTCCGTCCCTGCACGAGGGCTTCGGGCTGCCGGTTCTGGAGGCCATGGCGTGCGGAACACCTGTGATCACGTCCCGAAACACCGCGCTGGAGGAGATCGCGGGACAGGCGGCGGAACTGGTCGACGCCCACGACGTCGGCTCCATCGCCGCCGCCCTCCGGCGCCTTGCCGTTGACGGCGATCGCCGCCGGGAGCTTTCCCGCCTCGGGTTGGAACGTGCCCGCCGTTTTTCCTGGGGACGTGCCGCCCGGGAGACGCTGGAGGTATACCGCCGATGTGTGGCCTGACCGCCGCCGACCGATGGACGTCGTCCCGGAGGGATTGTCGGGCCTCGACAACGGGTGGGCGGGACGGAGCGCCGCGCGCCCCCGGTTCCACCCGGACGGTCCCGGACGCGGGGGCGGCACGCTCACCCGGCGTGCTCCTCGCGGGAAACACCCCGCCGATCGTCCAGGCGGCTCCCCTCATCCGGATCGTGTTTTCTTGGGCGGAGAGCCTTGATCGGTGGAGGATCGGCTGAGCGATGCGCGTCGCCGTGGAAGCCTGTCTGATGGGACGGCATCGGACCGGGATCGGTTGCTACACCCGGGCCCTGTTCGGCGAGCTGTTGCGGCAGGCCCCGCCCGACGACATCGTCTTTCTTTCCCACGATCCGGCGTCGCTGTCCGCGTCGGTCCCGGGCGCCCGTGCGGTGCCGGGGGCCGCTTGGCGAAGCCGACACGCGTGGCT
>CAYRCA010000338.1:0-5453 GCA_964422565.1 uncultured Acidobacteriota bacterium
TGACGATTAACGAGCCCTTCTTCCAGGGGCATTTCCCCGGAGTTCCCATTATGCCCGGCGTGTTGATCATCGAGGCGATGGCGCAGGCCGGAGGGGTTCTGGTCTTTCGGACGCAGATGAACCGCGAGGAGAAGCTGGTCCTGTTTATCGGCATAGAAAGCGCCCGCTTCCGCAAGCCCGTTCGGCCCGGCGACCAACTGCGACTGGAGATGGTGGTGGACCGGATTAAGTCCCGGGTGGGCCGCTTGAAGGGAAGGGCCTATGTCGAGGACGCGCTGGTGGCTGAGGCCGACGTGATGTTCTCGCTGGTCGATCGGGCTGCGGCGGTCTCCACTTGAGCGCCCCGTCATGACATCCTCGATCGAACCTCACATTCATCCCACGGCGTTGGTCTCTCCGAACGCTCGATTGGCCCCGGGGGTCGTGGTGGGACCGCAGGTTGTCATTGGCGACCGGGTCGAGATCGGCGAGGATACGTACGTCGGCCCCCTGACGGTGATCGGAGGTCCAACACGGATCGGACGCAACAACCGCTTCTTCGGTCATGGTTCCATCGGAAGCGATCCCCAGGATCTGAAGTTTAAGGGAGAGGAAACTTGGCTTCTCCTCGGCGACGGAAACCAGGTTCGCGAATTCGTCACCATCAACCGGGGGACCGGGGGGGGGGAGCGCCGAACCCGCGTCGGGGACGGGAATCTCCTGATGACCGGGGTCCACATCGCCCACGATTGCCGGGTCGGAAGCCGGGTGATCCTGGCCAATGCCGCGACGCTGGCGGGTCACGTCCACGTGGAGGACGACTCTACGGTGGGCGCCTTCACGGGTGTTCACCAGTTCTGCCGTGTGGGAAGGCATGCCTTCATCGGGGGCTACAGCGTCATCACGCGAGACGCCCTGCCCTTCGTCAAGACCGTGGGGATCCGCAACGACGCCAAGACCTATGGCGTTAATACGATCGGACTCGAGCGGAGGGGCTTCTCGACGGAACGCCTCGTTGCCCTGAAGGAGGCTTATCGAGTCCTTTTCCGCCGTGGGATGAGGCTGGTCGAGGCCATCGACGAGTTACGTTCCCGCGGTCCGCTCCAGGAGGATGTCCGGGCTTTGGTCGAGTTCATCGAAAGCTCGGAACGAGGATTCGTGCGGTAGATGATTGTCCCGCCACGGCCCCCTGAAGGAGCCGAGGAAGGGGGGCGAGCGGTGGGTGGGGAGTGGGGGGTTCCGTCGCCCCTCGCAACCCCGAATCCCGGGGACTCCCCCCCGCCGATGGCCGGAGTTTCGTTGAACGCATCATGGAATTTCGCAGACTGGGCTTGATCGCCGGGAACGGCCCGCTGCCGGGGCAGGTGCTGCTGGAGGCGTCGCGCCGGGGAATTGCGGTCACGGTGGCGGCTATCAAGGAGGAGACGGAACCCGATATCGAAGCCCGGGCGGCGGAATGTCGGCCCGCCGCCTCCGTCCACTGGATGGGCGTTGGCCAGTTGGGCAGGCTCTTGGAGGTCTTCAAGGCGGAGGACGTCGATAGGGCGTTGATGGTGGGCCAAGTCCGCCACGCGCGGATCTTCGCTCCCGGCTCCCGGTCGCCTTTAAGCCGGTTGCGGCATCTGCCCGACCTCAAGATGATCCGTCTTCTCGCCTCGCTGAAAAGACGCAACACGGCGTCCTTGATCGGGGCGGTCATCGGTGCGCTGGAGCGGGAGGGAATCCGCTTTCTGGACTCCACTCTGTTTCTCCGGGACCTGCTGGCGGTTTCCGGCGTCATGACGCGACGGTCCCCCACTCGGGAGGAGGAAGGGGACGTCCGGTTCGGGCATCCCATCGCCTGCGAAATCGCCCGCCTGGACCTGGGCCAGACCATCGTGGTGAAGGATCGGGCCGTCGTTGCCGTGGAGGCGATGGAGGGGACGGACGAGGCCATCCGCAGGGCGGCCCGGTTGGTGGGAGACGAGCGGTTGACGGTCGTCAAGGTGAGTCGTCCCCGGCAGGACATGCGCTTCGACGTGCCGGTGGTCGGTCCGCGCAGCCTGGATGTCTTCGCGGAGTGCGCCGTGTCGGCGCTGGCGATCGACGCCGGCCGAACACTTGTGATCGACAAGCCCGACTTCCTCCGTCGGGCCGACGAAATGGGGATGACCGTGCTGGGGCTCGAGGCATGCGAAAAGTAAGGGTTGGAGTCATCGGAGTTGGGTCTCTCGGTCGGCACCACGGAAGGATCTACCGGGAATTGGAGGCCGCCGAACTGGTGGGTGTGGCCGACGCTTCGGAGGAACGGGCCCGGACGGTCGCGGAGTCTCTGGGATGTCGGCCGTTCGCCGATTTCCGGAACCTCCTTCCGGAGGTCGAGGCGGTGAGTCTGGCGGTGCCGACCGAAGCCCACTGCGAGGTGGGGGTGGCCGCCCTCGAGGCGGGTGTCCACGTCCTGGTGGAAAAGCCCCTGACCGCCGATCTGGCCGAGGCGGACCGCCTGATCGAGGCCGGTCGTCGAAACCGGCGGGTCTTACAGGTCGGACACACGGAGCGCTTCAACCCGGTTCTTCAGTCCGTACTGCCCCATCTGAACCGGCCCCGGTTCTTCGAGGCGCATCGCCTGGGAGTGTTTGTGGCCCGAAGCCTGGATGTGGATGTGATTCTGGATCTGATGATACACGACCTGGATCTGGTTCTCTGGCTCGTGCGGGAGCCGATCCGAGACATCCGGGCGGTGGGGATTCCGGTCCTCACTCCCCGCATCGACATCGCCAACGCCCGGATCGAGTTCCAGAATGGGTGTGTGGCCAATCTCACCGCGAGTCGGGTGAGCCGCGACAGGGTCCGGAAACTGCGATTCTTCCAGGCTCGGGACTACATCTCGCTGGACTTTCACAATCGGACGGTGGAGATGTACAGCCTGGTGGGCGAGGGAACCGACCGCAAGATCGTGGAACGGCGTCCCTCGGTGGGTCCGGTCGAGCCGCTCAGGGCCGAACTCGAGGCCTTTCTCGACACCGTCGTCAGCGGCCGTCCCGGGCTGTCCTGCGGCGCCGAGGAGGGTCGAGCCGCCGTGGCGCTCGCCCTGGAGATTCTGTCTCGGGCGCGTGTTTCCCTGGAGGCGAGCGGCGCCGAGGAGTGAGGCGAGCTCCGGCCGGAGGGGGGACGGACTTGGTTGTCGGACCCATCGCACCCCGCCAAGTCAGTCTCCCTTGCTAGAGTTGGAGTCGTGGGACGCGAATGGCGGCCCCGCGCTCCCGATCCGGGGACGACGGGCCGAGCTCGGAAGCTGGTTGTTCTGATCTTGCTGCTTGCGCTCTGGGGTCCGCAGGCCTGCGGAAGTACGCGACGGGCGGGTGCGCCCGAGCCCGGGGACGGGCGAGCCCCCATCCTCCTGCCGACGGAGCCCCGGGTCCGGGTGCTCCTGCTGGAGGGCTTCCAATCCGTGGATGTAGACGGGGAGGAACGGGGGAGTCTGCGGCTGGAAGCCGTCGGGGGCGAGATCCGGTTGTCCCGTCCGGCCGGAGGGTCGACAGGCGAAGTCCTGGGGCGGGGAAGCGGGTTTCGGCTCACTCCCGCGGGGAAGGGATTGATTCTTTCCGGCCGACGATACGGCGGCGTGATCGACGCGTTCGTCAATCCCCTGGGACGTCCCGTGGTGGTCAACGACATCGCCATGGAGGCTTATCTGAAGTCCGTCGTCCCCCGGGAGCTTGGCCCTCAGAGGTTCCCCGAGGTGGAAGCGTTGAAAGCCCAGGCGGTGGCCGCGCGGACCTTCGCCGTGTCGGGACTCGGGATGTACGCCGACCGAGGATTCGATGTCTTCGACGATACGAGGTCTCAGGTTTATGTCGGGCTCGACGCCGAACACCCGCTCTCGAGACCGAGGATTCGATGTCTTCGACGATACGAGGTCTCAGGTTTATGTCGGGCTCGACGCCGAACACCCGCTCTCGAGTCGGGCCGTCGATGAGACCCGTGGCGTCGTGGCAACCCATCGCGGCAGACCTATTGTGTCTCTCTATTCGTCGACTTGCGGCGGCCTGACCGAGGCCTTTCACTTGATTTTCAAGGGTGAACCCATCGATTACCTGAGGGGAGGGGCGAACTGTTCGGACCGATCCAGCCCCTATCATCGGTGGGAAGAGTGGATCGATCTCCGTCGCCGCCACGACCAAATCGTTCGATATGCCGCCTTGGGGCGCCTCACGGAACTGAAGGCGCTGGATCATGGGCGATCGGGCCGCGTCGTGGCCATGCGCTTTGTGGGCGAGGGAGGCGACCGGGTGTTGCGCGGCAACGATATCCGCTTTGCCCTCGGTCTGCGAAGCAACTGGATACAGGACTTGACCGAGGTGAAGGACGACCAGGGTTACATCGAGCAGATCCGGGTGCGGGGAAAGGGCTGGGGACACGGAGTGGGCATGTGCCAGATCGGGGCGGTGGAGATGGCTCGGGGGGGCAGGTCGCACACGGAGATCCTGAAGCATTATTATTGGGGTATCGATCTGGACCGCTGGTACTGAATTGTGAACCCCGAGAGGATCGCAGCCCCGGAGCCCCTGCTGATCGCCGTCCTGGGTCCGACGGCTTCCGGGAAGAGCGGCTTGGCCCTGGAGCTGGCCCCCCACGTGGGTGGGGAGATCGTCAACTGCGACTCCCTGCAGATGATGCGTTACCTGCGGGTCGGCACCGCCAAGCCGGGCCCGGAGGAGATGAGCCGGGTCCCCCATCACCTGTTCGATTTCCTGGAACCGGACCAACTTTACGGCGCCGGCGATTACGTACGGGACGCCCGCCGGACCTGCCGGGAAATCGTCGGCCGGCGCGGCACTCCCCTCGTTGTGGGGGGGACGGGCCTCTACCTGCGTTGCCTGCTGGAGGGCATCTTCGAAGGCCCGGGGCGATCCGAGGAACTGCGGGCGCGACTGCTTCGGGTCGGAAAACTCCGCGGAACCGCCACCCTCCACCGGATGCTTCGGCGTCGGGATCCGGAAGCCGCGGCGGCGATTCAACCCCGGGACTTGGTGCGCATCGTGCGGGCTCTGGAGGTGGTCCTGCAAAGCGGCCGGCCGATCAGCCGCCTGCGCCGGGAGGGGGGGTCGCCTCTGGCGGGTTTCCTGGTCCTGAAGCTGGGGCTGAATCCGTCTCGGGAGGAGCTCTATGATAGAATCAATCGCCGCGTTCGGACGATGTTTGAGGGCGGTCTCCTCGATGAGGTCCGAGGCCTCCTGACCCGGGGCTTTCCACCCTCGGCCAAAGCGTTCGAAGCCCTCGGCTATCGCTATGCCGTCCAAGTCCTGAACGGCACCATGCGCCGGGATGAGGCGGTCGAACTCACCCAGCGCGACACGAGGCGCTACGCGAAACGACAGATGACTTGGTTCCGCCGGGAGAGGCGCGTACACTGGCTCCCCCGGACAGGGGATGCGCCGGGGGCGCGGGAGGAGGCGCTGAAATGGCTGAGGCGGGAGGTGGCCGCATGGGGT
>CAYRCA010000339.1:0-5445 GCA_964422565.1 uncultured Acidobacteriota bacterium
CAGCGCGCGCGTGAGAGAGCACTGGGTCCCCCTCTTCGAGGCGTCGAGCGTGCGGGTCGCCTTCGAAAACCACGATCACGCCTATAAGCGCACGCACCCCATTCGCGACGGCGGCATCAGCCGGGACGGGATCGTCTATATCGGCGACGGCTGCTGGGGTGTCGGCGAACGCGAAATCGGCCGCGATCAGGCGGACGAGGACCCGTGGTACCTCAAGCGCGCGCGGTCTCGGCGGCACTTCATTCTCACCACCATCCACGGCCCCCATCAGCATTTCCTGATGGTGGACCGGGACGGCCATATCATCGACGAGTACCCGGAGACGCCTCGACTCGAACGGACGGTGCCCCTTCACAGGGAGTATGAACTCCAGGGCGCCTACTAATCCGGCTCCCGACCGGAACGGAAACCGCACCCGATCGAACATGGAGACTACCGCCCCCGGTCGCACGGTTTTTGGGGCTGGAGGCGTCGAAGCTTGCGCGGGGGAGCGAAAACACCGAAAACACAGCTTGACCCCTTGCTCGGACGGACGTATCCTCGGGGGAATCGAAGAGCTTTGGCGGAGGGCTTTGGCGGGAGTTGATTGGTTGCGACCGGTTTATTGGACGCCTTTCGGCGGCCCCTGCCTGCCGAGGCCGAGGAGAGGGCCCCTATGCGAGTATTCCTGATCAACCCCAGCGACCTGTCGTTCGGTACGGGAGTTATCACTCCCCGATGGCTGTACGTCCTGGCGGCGGCGACCCCGCCCGAATTCGGCGAACCCGTTGTTGTCGACGAGGCCCTGTCCCAGGTGGACCCTGCGGATATTGGGCCCGGCGACGTCGTAGGGATCGGTATACACACCACCAACGCGCTGCGGGGTTACGAGGTGGGGCGTCTTGCCCGTCGCGCCGGCGCCTGGGTGGTCTTCGGGGGCATCCACGCCGGCCTCTTCCCCGAGGAATCCTACGATCTGGGCCAGGCCCATTCCGTCGTTCGCGGCGACGGCGACTTGATATGGGGCAAGGTCCTGGCCGACTGCTCCCTGGGGGCGCCAGAGCGGTTCTACGACGCGGGACACGCCGAACCGGATCAGTTTCTGAAGGGACGGTGGGATCTGATGCCCTCCGACCGGTACATGTGGGCTTCCGTGCAAACCGTGCGGGGATGCCCCAAACACTGCTCCTTCTGCTCCGTTTGGCGGACCGACGGACAGAGGCCCCGACAGCGAACCACCGACGCCGTCATCGAGGAGATCGTCGACCTGCGGCGCCGGGGATTTCGCTTCATCGCCCTGGCCGACGACAACTTCTATCCGGTGACCCTGAAGGATATCGAAACGGCCGATCGCCGCGAAAACAAGGCCCGCCGCGATCAACTGCTGGCCCTTCGGGCGGAGCGGTTCGAGTTGATGGCAAGGATGGCGCATCTGCCGAAGGACATGATCTTCTTCACGCAGATCACCATGGAGGCGGCTGAGGATCCGGAGTTCCTGGACGCCATGAGGCGAGCCCGAATCCGGGGCGCCCTGGTGGGAATCGAATCGGTCACACCGGAAGGACTCAAGGCTGTTTATAAGGACTTCAACCTCACCGGGGAGGCCCTGGCTCTCCGGCTGCGGAAGTTTCGGGATCACGGCGTGTACGTCCTCGGCTCGTTCATCTTCGGGCTGCCCACCGACAAGCCGGAAACGTTCCTGGCGACCGCCGAACTGGCGGAACGTGCCGATCTGGCCTTCGCCCAGTTCGTGATGCTGGCCCCGTTTCCCGGCACGATCGACTTCATCAAATGGGAAAAGGAGATGGAGGAGATGGATAGCGATGAGACCCGGATCGCCGGGTTTCCCCTGAGCCGGTACTGGCTGATTCCCCAATCCCAGAGGCCGAAGGTGTACATGGCGCATCCAACCATGTCCGCGCAGGAGATTCGGGAGCGGACACAACAGGTTTGGGACCATTTCTACGCGTTTCGCTCGGTCTGGCAGCGCTCCCGCCTGGCGCCCACTCTGCGCTCCCGACTCGCCTTTCTGCTGATTTCCAAACTCTATCGCCAGATGTACGCCAACACCGGTATCTCCACCGACAGCGCCCGGACCAGTCGAGCCACAAGGTGGGCCAAATGGATCGCCAAGCCCTGCCGACGGTTGTTCCACGCGGACCCCATGCCCAACCTCCAGGTGCCGGCGGCTGACATCGGCGGCGTGTGACCGCCCAGCTCTGACCGGAGCTCAATTGGAAGGAAGGGATGGCCGATCAAAGTCAAGCTCTGCCGGCCGTCTCGGCGGCATCGTTCCCGTACCCGTCCGAAGCGGATTCCACCAGGAACAGTGGCGTTTGGGGCGAGGGACGGTGCTGGGTCCTTTTGGTTTCTCTTGCGGGATTACGGACCGCGGGGCGGAAACGCCTCTCCAGGTTCGGATAGGCGGCAGTGCGGCCCCGGGAGGAGTCGGCCGACGCGACCTCGAGGAAGGGCGCCATGTATTTCCATCCGGCTGTGGCCGGCTGGTTCAAACGTCGTTTTGGTGACCCCACGGAACCCCAGGTGCGGGGATGGCCCGTCGTCCAGCGCGGCAAACACGTCCTGATCTCCGCGCCGACGGGCTCGGGCAAGACCCTGGCCGCGTTTCTGTGCGCCATAGACCGACTGGTGGGGGCCGGCGACCAAGGCTGCCTCGAGGATCGGACCCAGGTTCTCTACATCTCCCCTTTGAAGGCTCTTGCCAACGACGTCCGCGTCAACCTGCTGGAACCGCTCGAGGGCATTCAAGCCGAGGCTCTCCGCCGGGGAGTCGCCCTGCCACAGATTCGGCCTCTCGTGAGAACCGGCGACACGACTCGGAGGGAGAGGCGCGGCATGGTCGGCCGCCCTCCCCACATTCTGGTGACTACGCCCGAGTCCCTCTTCATCCTGCTGACCTCGGACAGCGGCCGGCGGATGCTGACCAACGTCTCGGTCGTCATTGTCGACGAGATTCACGCCCTCGCCCGCGACAAGCGGGGCTCCCATCTGAGCCTTTCTCTGGAGCGCTTGGAGGCGCTGCGCGCTTCCGGAGGGACGGGACCCCTTCAGCGGATCGGTCTGTCGGCGACCCAGCGCCCGATCGAAACGATGGGGACGTTCCTCGTCGGCGCCGGGCGCACCGCAACCATCGTGGACGTTGGCCACCAAAGGCCCATGGAGTTGGCCGTCGAGGTCCCCGGGGGAGAGCTGTCGGCCGTGGCCGGTCAGGAAACCTGGGAGGACATCTACGATCGACTGGCCCGCCGAATCCGCGAGAATCGCACGACGCTGGTCTTCGTCAACACTCGACGCCTGGCGGAAAGGGTGGCCCACCATCTGGGCGCGCGGCTTGAAACGGGCGCGGTGGCGGCTCACCACGGCAGCCTTGCCCGTGAGATCCGATTCTCCGTCGAAGAGCGGCTCAAACGAGGGGAACTGAAGGCCGTCGTCGCTACCGCTTCCCTCGAACTGGGACTCGACGTCGGCGCGGTGGATCTGGTCTGTCAAATCGGGTCCACGCGGTCGATTTCGCTGGCGATGCAACGGGTGGGTCGCTCGGGTCACTGGAAGGGAGCGGTCTCGAAAGGGATTTTCTTTCCCCTTTCGCGAGACGATCTTCTCGAGTGCGCCGCGCTGGTCCGGGCGATCCGCCGGGGAGACCTCGACCGCACCCGGATCCCCCAGGCACCGCTGGACGTCCTGGCCCAGCAGATCGTCGCCGAGGCGGCGTCCAGGGAGTGGATCGAGGACGAGCTCTTCGAACTGGTGCGCCGGGCCATGCCTTACGAAGATCTGAGCCGCGAAGACTTCGCCGCCGTCGTCGCGATGCTCGCCGAAGGCTGGACCGGGAGGGCGGGCAGGCGCCGCGCCCTCCTTCACCGCGATCGGATCCACGGCCGGGTCCGAGGTCGAAGGGGCGCGAGATTGGCGGCGGTGACCTCCGGCGGAGCCATTCCGGACAACGCCAACTTCCTGGTCAAGGCGGAGCCCGAGGAGGTGGTCGTCGGCGACGTGGACGAGGACTTTGCGGTGGAGAGTTCCCAAGGAGACATCTTCCTGTTGGGCAACACATCTTGGCGAATCAAACGAATCGAGGCCGGGATCCTGCGGGTCGAGGATGCGGGCGGCGCTCCCCCCACGGTGCCTTTCTGGAGGGGAGAGGCCCCGGGTCGGAGCGACGAGTTGTCGGGGGCCTTCTCCGAGCTGCGCGCCGAGGTGGTCGCCAGGGGCACCGGGGCGGTACCCTGGCTGATGGAGGAATGCGGGCTGGATCGGAGCGGCGCCGAGCAGGCCCTGCGCTACATTCGGAGCGGACGGTCCGCGCTGGGTTGCCTTCCGACCTCGCAGTGCGTCGTGGCCGAGCGTTTCTTTGACGAGTCGGGAGGGATGCAGCTCGTCCTTCATTCGCCCTTGGGAATCCGCGTCAACCGGGCTTGGGGATTGGCGTTGCGCAAGCGCTTTTGTCGTTCCTTCAACTTCGAGCTGCAGGCTGTGGCGACCGAGAACGGACTTCTCCTGTCGCTCAGCGACCAGCACAGTTTCCCCC
This sequence comes from uncultured Acidobacteriota bacterium, assembly GCA_964422565.1. GTDB lineage: Bacteria > Acidobacteriota > UBA6911 > RPQK01 > JAPXNP01 > CAYRCA01. The sequence goes on from CAYRCA010000339.1 coordinate 4,529, forward strand.
TGGAGAGCGTCTTTTCGTTTCTTTCTCCCCATTCGGGCCGGGAAGTCTTGACGCAAGCCTTGTTGGACATTCCGCTGTTCGGAACGCGGTGGCGGTGGAACGCCGGCCGCGCTCTCGCCGTCCCGCGTTTCTCCGGCGGACGCAAGGTTCCGCCGCAACTCCAGCGCATCCGTTCGGACGATTTACTCGCCTCGGTGTTTCCCGAGTCGCTCGCATGCCTGGAAAACATCCAGGGCGACCGCCCCATCCCCGATCATCCCCTGGTGCGGGAGACCCTGCGGGACTGCCTCACCGACGCCATGGACGTGGAGGGCTGGCTCGGGGTGTTGAATCGGCTGGAGCGGGAGGAGATACGGACCGTCGCCGTCGATACCCGGGAGCCGTCGCCCTTCAGCCACGAGATCCTCAACGCCAATCCCTACGCGTTTCTCGACGATGCGCCACTCGAGGAGAGACGGGCTCGAGCGGTCTACACGCGGGCGACCCTGTCGAAGGAGGAAATCGAGCGGTTTGGATCGCTCGATCCGGCCGCCGTGAACCAGGTCTTGGAGGAGATCGCCCCACCCCTGGAGACCGCCGACGAGGTTCACGACGCGTTACTGAGCCTGGCCGCGATGCGGGAGGAGGAGCTGCGGGGGGCGGAAAGTCTCCTGCGGGAACTGTCCGGAGAACAGCGGGTTTTCCGGGTGACGACGTCTGCGAACCCGGCCGGTCGCGGCACGGATCCGGTGCTGCTATGGCTTGCGGCGGAGAGGGTCGGCCTGGCGGCCCAGGTCTACCCCCGGGAGCGATTCTCGCCTTCATTGGATTCGGAACGGCCTGAGCCCTTGCAAACGCTCTGGGAGCGGGACCGGCGCCTGGGGCCCGAGGCCGCCGCCAGGGAGCTTGTTCGATGTCGCATGGAGTCCGGGGGCCCG
>CAYRCA010000340.1:0-5429 GCA_964422565.1 uncultured Acidobacteriota bacterium
AACGAAGATAAGCCGAAAGGCGCGAAGTGCCTTCCAGGTCGAGGCGGTTGCGGTAGACCGTCTCGGAGATGAGTCGGGCGCTGGACGCCTTGTGCCGGGACAGGGTCACGCCGGCGGCTCCGCGTCCCTTGACCATGATGTCGTCGAAGCGGATGTAGAGGTCGGTTCGGATGCGGGGTTTCTTCCGCAGTTTGACGTGGACGAACAGCCCACTCGCCCCGGGAGTGAAGAGAAGGACCCGGGACCCTCCCGAACCGCCCAGTTCGTATCTGCGGTCACGGGTGAACCCCCCAACTGTGAAGCGCTTCCCGTAGACTCTTCCCGAGGCCGGGTCCTCGTACACCAGGTTGAACACGGTGTCGCGGTCCTCGAGGCGAAAGACCCGGGCGTAGACGATGTTGTCTCCCACGTACTTGCGATCGGCGACGCGGGTCATCACCAAGCCGCCGTCCTCCAGAACCACCATCGCGTCGTCCAGAGGTGAGCAGGCTCCCAGTTCGACGGCGTCCTTGAGGTCGGTCCCGATGAAGCCCGCCCGAGGTTCCATGAAGAGCTTCTCGGTTCGCTCCACGACGGAGACCGCTTCGATGGCGTCGAACGAGGCAAGCCGGGAGCGGCGTTCCCGGCCCGGACCGTAGGTCTCGATCAGCCGGTCGATGTAGCGGATGGTGTAGTCGGTGATTCCGCCCAGATCCGAGCGAACGCGGGCGATCTCCTCGTCGATTCGCGCCAGTTCCTCCTCGGCCTTGCGGGAGTCCCAGACGCTGATCCGCCTCATCTTGACCTCTGTGAGATAGACCAGGTCCTCCTCCGTGACCGGACGGCGCAGCCTGGAAAGGTGGGGCTCGAGACCCCGGTCGATCTCGTAGAGAACGTCGACCCAGGTCTCGCATTTCTCGATGCGGAGGTAGACGCGGTTCTCGATGAAAATCTGGACCAGGCTCTTCAGGTGCCACTCGCGCTCGAGCCGTTCCAGTTGAATCTCCAGGTCCCGTTCCAGAAGGCCGCGGGTCCGGTTGGTGTTCTCTTCCAGGATCTCGGACACGCTCATCGCCTTGGGGTTTCCGTCCTTGATCACCATGCAGTTGGAGCCGAGGGTGACCTCGCAGTCGGTGAAGGCGTAGAGCGCGTCCCTGGCCTTGTCCATGTCCACGCCGCGCTGGAAGGAGACCACGATCTCCACCTCGGCCGCGGAGTTGTCCTGGATGTGGGCGACCTTGATCTTCCCCTTCTCGCCGGCCTTGAGGATCGAGTCGATGAGGCTCTCGGTGGTGGTGCCGTAGGGGATTTGACGGATTACGACGCTCTTGCCCTTGCCGGTCTCCAACAGGGCCCGGACCTTGACTCGAGAGCCGGGAGCGCCGTCCTGGTAATCCTTGACGTCGACCGTCCCACCGGTGGGGAAGTCGGGATGGAGGGTGAAGGGCTCGCCCCGCAGGCGGGCCTTCTGCGCCTCCAGGAGTTCGACGAAATTGTGGGGGAGGATTCGGGTCGTCAGACCCACGGCGATTCCCTCGGCACCCATCGCCAGGAGAAGCGGAAAGCGCACGGGGAGGGCGATCGGTTCCTTGCCGCGGCCGTCGTAGGAGAGCTTGTACCGGGTGAGGTGGGGGGCGAAGACGACCTCCTTGGCGAAGCTGGTCAGGCGGGCCTCGATATAGCGGGCCGCCGCCGGGGGATCATTGGTGATCGGATCCCCCCAGTTCCCCTGGGTATCGATGAGTAGCCCCTTCTGGCCCAGACCGACCATGGCCGCGAAGATCGACGCGTCTCCGTGGGGGTGGTACTTCATGCAGTGACCCACGAGGTTGGCCACCTTGCCGTATCGCCCGTCCTCGTTCTCCCACAGCGAGTGGAGGATCCTTCTCTGCACCGGCTTCAGGCCGTCGTCCAACTCGGGAATGGCGCGCTCGGTGATGACGTAGGAGGCGTATTGGAGGAAGTAGTCGCGAAAGGTTTCCTCGACCCCCTGCTGGTCCTTCGCTTCGGGTAGGAACGGTTCTTCCGGATTCGCTTCGTCGCGGGTCATGGGCTCAGTCCTGGACGGCGTCAACGGGCTCGCTGACCAGATTGGAAGTGATGAAGTCGCGTCGCTCGGGCGTGTTCTTCCCCATGTAGTAGTTGAGAACGTCCCTGATCTTCATCCCCTTCGGAATCTCAACGGGCTCCAAGCGGATGTCGTCGCCGATGAAGGCCCCGAATTCCCCGGGAGAGATCTCCCCCAAGCCCTTGAAGCGCGTAATCTCGGGTTTCTGGCCGAGTTGTAGGATGGCTTCCTGCTTCTCTCTCTCGCCGTAACAATAGATCGTCCGCTTGCGGTTGCGGACTCGAAACAGCGGGGTTTGAAGGATGGTGAGGTGCCCCTTGCGGACCAGTTCCGGGAAGAACTGCAGGAAGAAGGTGAGCAGCAGAAGGCGGATGTGCATTCCGTCGACGTCGGCGTCGGTGGCGATGACGACCTGGTTGTAGCGGAGATTCTCCAGATCGTCCTCGATGCCGAGAGCGTGCTGGAGCAGATTGAGTTCCTCGTTCTCGTAGACGACCTTCTTGGAGAGGCCGAAGCAGTTGAGCGGCTTCCCTTTGAGGGCGAAAACCGCCTGGGTCTGGACGTCCCGAGCCTTGGTCAGACTGCCCGAGGCGCTGTCCCCCTCGGTGATGAACAACTGGCTTTCGGCGGCCCGGTCGTTCCCCGTGTCGGTGAAGTGGATCCGACAGTCCCGCAACTTTCGGTTGTGGACGCCCGCCTTCTTCTGCCGCTCCCGGGCCAGCTTCTTGATTCCCGCCAGGTCGCGGCGCTCCCGTTCGTTCTGTTTGATCTTCGCCTGAATCGCGGCGGCGACGTCGGGATTCTTGTGCAGGAGCTTGACCAGCGTGTCGCGAACGAAGTCCACCACCCAGGAGCGAACCGAGGGCCCGTCCTTCTTGACGACCGTGCTTCCGAGCCGGGTTTTGGTCTGGGACTCGAAAACCGGCTCGTGGATGCGCACCAGGACGGCGCCCACGAACCCGCCCCGGGCGTCGGAGGCCTCCAGGTCCGAGTTGAAGAACTCCTTGAATCCCCGGAGCACTCCCTCGCGGAAGGCGGTCTGATGGGTGCCGCCGTCGATGGTGTACTGGCCGTTCACGAAGGAGAGGTAGCTTTCTCCGTAGTTGTCGGTGTGGGTCAGGGCGTACTCGATGTCGTCGCTCTGGACGTGGATGCACGGGTACCGGGCGGCGGCCCCCACCTCGTTCTCCAGCAGGTCCCGCAGGCCGTTCTCGCTGGAGATGACCCGGCCGTTGAAGTGGAGCCTGAGGCCGCGGTTCAGATAAGCGTAGCGCCAAAGGCGCTCCTCGATGAAATGGGGATCGAATCGGAAATCGGGGAAGATCTCCTCGTCCGGCACGAAATGAATCAACGTGCCGACGCGCTCGGAGGTGGGCCTCTGAGGGTGGTCCGCCCGCAGTTCTCCCCGCCGGAACTCGGCCCGCCTGACCAGCCCGTCGCGGTAGGATTCGACGCGGAAGTACTCGGACAACGCGTTGACGGCCTTGGTTCCCACCCCGTTGAGCCCCACGGAGCGGTAGAAGGCCCCTTCGTCGTACTTGGCTCCGGTGTTGATCCGCGACACGCACTCCAGTACCTTGCCCAGCGGTATCCCCCGGCCGTAATCGCGCACTTCCACGGAACGGCCGTCGACCCGGACATCGACCTTCTTCCCCGCGCCCATGAGGAACTCGTCGACACAGTTGTCGACCACCTCCTTCAACAGCACGTAGATGCCGTCGTCGAAATGGGATCCGTCGCCCAACTTGCCGATATACATCCCCGGACGAGTCCGGATGTGCTCCCTCCAATCCAGACTCCGGACATCTTCCTCGGTGTATCTGGGTACGGCCTGACTCATCCCTTCGGTTCTCCCGGTTGTGGCGGATCGGGCACCGACGCCCCGAACACCCGCCGCCGCGTATCGACTCATCTTACCGGAAACCTCTGATAGCAACGGCGGCGGGCCGGGTTTCGGGGTTCCGGGATTTTGGGATTCCGAGGTTTTGGGGGTTCTTGCGGCCTCGTGTCGTCGCGTCCGCGCGGTTCGACACCAAACAACGCGGAAGCACCTCGAAACCCCGGAACCCCGGAACGAAGATAGCTCATGGCCCACTCGCTCGCCGCTCATATGACGCCGGCGGGTCGGCGGCGGTACCGCGGCCGCTTGCCTTCGCCCGCCAAGACACTCGCTCCTCGCTCCTTACTCCTCGCTTCCCGGCATCACATGCAGGCGTAGGAATTCCTCGACGAGCCGGTAGTACTCGGCGATGGTCTCGCCCTTCCGCCAACCGTGGCCCTCTTCGAGAAAGACCTTGTACAGATGGGGTACGCCCCGGGTCCGCAGCGACTCGGCGATGCGGTCCGACTGGCTTCGCGGGACCACCCGGTCCGCATCGCCCTGAAACAGGGCCACCGGGTCGCGAATCCGGTCGGCGTGATTCAGAGGGGAACGCTTATCGTACCGCGAGGCCGCGTCGGGGAGCGGCCCCACCAGCCAGTCGAGGTAATGCCTCTCGAACCGGTGAGTCTCCCGGGCCGCAGCCCGCAGGTCGGTCAATCCGTAGCGGACGATGGCCGCCCGGAAGCGGCCGGGGCTTCGGATGAGGCTCAACAGGACCGTGAGCCCCCCCGCGCTTCCCCCGGAAAGGACCAACCGGCCGGGATCGGCGACGCCCTCCCGTTCCAGGATATCGGCCGCCTCCAGAAGGTCCTCCACGTCCGCGACCCCCCACTTGCCCGCCAGCATGCGACGGTACCGGCGTCCATAACCGCTGCTTCCCCGGTAGTTCAGGGCCACGACGGCATAGCCTCGGCTCGTAAAGAACTGCGTGTCCGGGTCCCACGCGGCGTGGTACTGGGACGTCGGTCCCCCGTGAACCTTGATCATGGTCGGAGGGGGTGAGGCGGACCCGGCGCCGGGGGGAAAGTAGAGCCCGAAGCAACGGCGCCCCCGGAGGTTCCACGTGACCCGGTTCGGCTGACTCAGGGCGGAGGCGTCGTAGAGCTCGGGTGTGCCGCGCTGCACCACCGCGACCCTCCCCGACCTGGGCCGGACACGCAACACGCGGGGGGAAACCCGGGGAGACGATCCCACCAGGGCCAGCTCGTCACCTTGGGGAGAGGCCTGGATCTGGGACAGGAAGGAGTAGCCGGAGAGGTCTCCCCTCGTCGTTCTTCGCCGACCCGATGCGGGATCGTAGGATTCGAGAGTGGCGAACCCCTGGCTGGATCGCAGGTAGAATAGTCGCGAGCCGTCGGGCGCCCAGGCGTTTGATCTCATGCCCTGCAACCAGGCCGGCGGGGCGTGCTCGGCCAAGTCCTCCAGGTGCGCGACGGGCCGAAAGTCGTCGCCGAACAGGTGGAGGTTGAACCACCCGGAGCGGTCGGAGACGAAGGCGAT
>CAYRCA010000341.1:0-5425 GCA_964422565.1 uncultured Acidobacteriota bacterium
CCGTCCGGACGTTCGTTCGGCGCCGCCCCCGTCGCCGACCCCGAGTCGGTCGGTTCAGCGAGGAACCGCTCGTCCCGACACGCGCGTGATCCGGCCCAGTTCGTCGGCCCCGTCCCGGGTCGTCGCTCCCTCGGAGTCTCGGAGTATCCGACAGTCGAGTCCGGCCATCAGTCGGCCCGCCTCTCCCCCGAGGCCTCAGGTTCAGAGGGCGCCCAGTGCTCCCAGCCGGTCGGCCCCGGCCAGTCGGCCTGCGCGTCGTCCCAACCAGTAACCCTGCGAGGTCCAACTGTTTTTCGCCAGATCGTACGAACGGGCAGGCAGCAGATGCTCATTGCTGTCTGCCCCACAGCCTGTTGGCGCGTATCCGTCGTTGGAGTAGGATTCACCCCTGATCCGATGAATCGGCGGGCCGAGTTGTTTCGACAATCGCGGCCTCGCGACTGTCCGGAGACAACGCCGCCTCGACGAACCTCCGGCGAACCCGTTTCTCGAGGGCAAGGAGATGCATCAAACCGCCGGCCGTAGATTTCGGGAGCTTCTTCGTCAACCGGGCATCCTGGTGGTGCCCGGCGTCTTCGATTGCCTAGGCGCCAAGCTTGTGGAGCGAGCCGGCTTCGACTTGGTCTTCACCAGCGGATTTGGCTTTTCCGCCGCTCTGCTGGGGAAGCCCGACTTCGGTTTCCTGACCGCGACCGAGACCATTGAGGCCGTGGGCCGCGTCGCGGCGGCGGTGAACATTCCCGTGGTCGCCGATCTGGACACCGGTTACGGAAATCCTCTCAACGTTCACCGCACCGTGACGGAGGTCGTGCGGATGGGGGTGGCCGGTGTCATCCTGGAGGATCAGGAGTGGCCAAAGAAATGCGGTCACTTCGAGGGCAAGCGTGTCGTCGCCCGGGACCAACATGTGGAAAAGATCCGGGCGGCGGTCGACGCCCGGGGCGATTCAGGGCTGGTGATCGTCGGGCGTACGGATGCCCGGGCCACCCACGGCCTGGACGAGGCGATCTCCCGGGGACGGGCCTACGCCGAGGCGGGCGCGGACGTCGTATTTGTGGAGGCCCCCCTGTCGATTCAGGAATTGAGGGCGGTTGCGGAGGCGTTCCCCGACATTCCCACATTTGCCAACATGATCGAGGGGGGACGAACGCCACCGCTTTCCGCCGCCGAGCTGGAGCAACTGGGATTCAAGATCGTGGTCTTTCCCCTCACCGGCCTCTTCGCGGCCGCCGCCGCCATGGAGAAGGCGTTTCGCTTTCTGAAGACCCAAGGAGCAACGGCCGATCTTGAGCCTCTCCTGCGGTTCGCCGAATTCGAGCGCATTATCGACCTCGAGCGGTTCCGTCGGCTTGAACGAAGGTTTACCGAGTGGGGCTCCCGGGAGCCCGACCCGAACGTCGTCTAGCGGGAGAGGACTCGGTGGAGAACCCATTTGGAGTCGAAAGCCGAAGATGAGCCACGAACTTACGAGCAAGAGTCCTCCAGAAGACCCGGCAGGACAAGCTTCTAGGACCGGTTCCGGAATTGGTGTATGGTATGGAGGGATTAAGCTCTATGAGGTCTAAGGAACTGGATCAGCAACAGGTTGTGGAGGGGCTGAAGTCACTCGATGCGAGCGTGATCGATGATTTTGTCGACCAGTACTCCCGCCCTCTCTTCGGCGTCATTCTCAACTACACCAAGAATCCCTCGGACGCCGAGGAGATCCTGCAGGACACTCTGCTCAAAATCATCAAAAAAATTGAAACCTTTCGTGAGGAGAGTGATATATGGCCTTGGATGAGAAGGATCGCCATCAACAACGGGATCATGTGGCTGCGGAAACATCGCGCCCGGCAGGAGAGGACGACCCAACTCGAGGACCTTCTGCCGACGTTCTCGAAGGATGGCGAGTTCGATCACCCGATCTACGGCTGGTCGGTGGATCCTGAGGAGGTCTATCTCAACTCCGAGTTGGCGGGAGAACTCTACGACGCCGTTCAGTCACTTCCCTTCGAGTACCGTATCCCTCTTGTGCTCAAGGATATCGAGGGGTATTCGATCAAGCAGATCTCCTCTCTTCTGGGCCTGAAGGAGCCGACCACAAAGACCAGGATCCATCGGGCCCGGTTGGTCATCAGAGAGAAGTTGGCCCGTTACTTCGAGAACCGCTGATGAAAGACTTCTACAAATGCCAAGAATGCGTTGACCTCCTGACGGACTACTTGGAGGGGAATCTCGATCGCGAGATTCAGAAGAAACTGGACGATCATCTGGCGGGTTGCGCTCCCTGCATCAACTTTGTGAAGACCTTTCGAAGATCGGCGGATATGACTCGGTTGCTGCGGGAGCAGCAGGTGGCGGTCCCGTTGGATGTCCAGCAGAGGCTGAAGTCCTTTCTGAAGCAGGAAGTCGTTACCTTGGCGGAAGGGCGGCGCAAGGGGGAGAGCGGTCGCTGATGCGCGGACCGGGCGTCGTCCCCGGTTGTCGGGATTCCGCGGTTCCGGCCCGTCCGCTCAAGGCCGAAAGTCGGCGCGCCTCCCCGGCGGAATAGGAACGTGCAACTCAAGGAGATTCTCAAGCTGGTTGGGGCGGGTGTGACCGGCGGCTTACTCGCCCTGAAGATTCGCCGGCCCCGCCGGAGTTACGACGACTTCCTCCGTGTGCATGAGACCATCAGCCTTGAGTTCCGGCACCAGTTTGAGACGGTGATTCTGCAGACCATGCTCCCCGCCGTGGATGAGGCCGACCGGGATCCGCTTTGCCGGTTGCTGGATCGGCAGCCCTCCTTCCCGGAGCAATTGAGTTTCTTTCACGACCACCTCCGCAATTTCGACGAAATGATTATCCAGTCTTTTGAGAGACTGTATCGTCTGCGTTCAGAGGGGTCCATCGCCCCCACCGCCAGGCGCCGCATGGCCGGGGACCTGGATTGCTACTACATCGGCGTCGCCGAGGTCTTCTACGACCTGGAGAGGGCATTTCTCGATGAAGTCGGAAGTCGACTTTCTCAGGAGGATCGACTGAGCCTCTTTTCCGAAGAGCGCGGCTTCCTCGCGATGCTGAAGGATGCGCGCGGTCTGGTTCCGGACTTCTCCGTCGCCTTCTTCGAGGGGCTGGCCCGCTTTCAGGACACCTTGTCCCACCCCCTGCGCCGGTAGTTTGCGGGGATGTGTCGCCCAACCGATGAAGGGGCGGCCCGTCGGACGATCTTGAGACTGCGCCGGCGGGCGCTCTTTGATCTTCGATCCCCAATCCTCGATCATGGCAGGTGTGACGGACACCCGCCTGGAAACTGTCCTGCTCTACCACGAGCGGACCAAGCATCACCCCAACCGCTACGCCAGATCCCTCGGGTACATGGATTGGGCGACCCAACCCAATCCCTTCCGCCTGTACCAGGGGGCGCTCCGGATTCCTCTGCCACACCCCGGAGATTCCGATTCGCCCGAGTACGACGCCCTCTTCACCTCCAGCGTGGATGTGGCCGGTCCGAGCCTGGACACCATCGGACGTCTCTTTTACGACAGTCTGAGTATATCCGCGTGGAAGCAGTCCTCGGGAACCCGGTGGTCCCTGCGGGTGAATCCCTCCAGCGGCAACCTCCACCCCACGGAAGCCTATCTCGTCAGTCCGGCTCTGCCAGGCGGTCCCGCATCTCCGGCTGTCTTCCACTACTCTCCGCTGCTGCACGCCCTCGAGCACCGGGCCGACCTGTCCCAGGACGACTGGGCCGGACTGGCGGACGGTTCTCCCCAACCGATCCTGCTGGTCGGGCTGACCTCCATCTATTGGCGGGAATCCTGGAAATATGGAGAACGGGGCTTCCGTTATTGTCAGCACGACGTTGGTCACGCCGCCGCTGCGGTAGCGATCGCTGCGGCCGCTCTCGGCTGGGGAGCGATCCTGCTCGACCCGGCCCCCACCGGTACGCTGGCCCGACTGCTTGGAGTCGATGGTCAGTCCGGGCCGGAGCGGGAGCACGCCGAGTGTCTGCTGGCCCTGTACGCGGGCGCCCCGGCGTCGCCGCCGGAGATCCCGCGAATGGAGTTCGCGGATCGCCGACAGATTCGAACCATCGGTGAGCCGAACCGGCTTAGCGAGGCCCACCACTCCTGGCCTGTGATCGACGAGGTGGCTCAGGCCACCGAACCGCGGCCCGGGGATCGCGTCGCGGTTCACGCGCCCGAGGTCGGGATGTCCCTTCCGCCCCCCCATCGTCGAGTGAGGCGCACACTGCGGGACATCGTCCGCCGCCGCCGCAGCGCCGTCGCCATGGACGGGATTACCTTTCTGGATCGGGACATCTTCTTCGACATTCTGGGGCGAACCCTGGCCCATCCCCAGACGCCGCCGCATCGCCTTCCACCCTGGCGGGCGGCGGTTTCGCTGGTCTGCATGGTCCATCGCGTTCGAGACCTCCAACCGGGGCTTTATCTCCTCTCCCGGCATCCCAGCCAGACGGCCTCGTTGCGGGACGCGCTGGATCCGTCGTTCGACTGGGTGCGGGAGAGGGACTGGCCGGGCCACTTGCCCCTGTATCGCCTTCGGTCCGGCGACTATCGGACCAGCGCCCGCCTGACCGCCTGCCACCAGGAGATCGCCTCGGACGGAGCCGTTTCCTTCGCCATGCTGGCCCAATTCTCGCGGGTGCTGGAGGATTGGGGTCCCTGGGTCTATCGACGGCTGTTCTGGGAGACGGGCCTGGTCGGACAGATCCTCTACCTCGAGGCCGAGGCCGCCGGAGTGGGGGCCACCGGAATCGGCTGCTTCTTCGACGATCCGACCCACGAGGTGCTCGGACTACGCGATCGCTCTCTTCAGAGCCTGTACCACTTCACGATCGGGGGAGGAATCGAGGATTCCCGTCTCCAGAGCCTGCCTGCCTATTTCCACTTGGACTCGGGAGAACTGAAACCTCCGGGGGCCGTTTTCGTCTAATCGGGCATGAGTTCAAGATCCTTCCCGGTGCCAATCCTGCAAGGCGCGATCGGTAGCGTACTTGCGCTGTTGCTCGTTTCCCCCGCGGCGGCCCAGGGCAGGACCCTGACGGTCCGGGGGAACGGCGAGGTTGTGGTCGCTCCCGACCGGGCCACGGTGCGTCTTGGAATGACGCGACAGGCCGAGACGGCCGGACGGGCTCAGGAGGATGTCAGCCGTGCCGCGCAGAGCATTCTGGAGGCGGTCCGGGGATTGGGCATCCCGAACGAGGCGATTCGAACCGTCGAACTCAGCCTGCATCCCGTCTACGCGTCCGGGCGAGCTGCCAACGACGAGCCTCGGGTCGTCGGGTATCGCGCCTCCAATGTGGTCTCCATCCTGATCGACGATCTGGAACGGTTGGGACCGGTCGTGGACGCCGGCTTGAGGGCGGGGGCAAACCGGTTGGACGGGATCCAGTTCGGTCTTCGTCGGGACGAGGACGCCCGCGGCCAGGCGCTGCAGC
>CAYRCA010000342.1:0-5420 GCA_964422565.1 uncultured Acidobacteriota bacterium
CCGCAAGCCCCAGGAGCGGGAAACCGCGACAAAATCGGCGCTCTCCAACTCCCGAAGAGCGCACGCCACGCGTTTTCGGGCGATATCCCCACAGCCGATGAGCCCCCACTTCAGGGTTCGCTCCATAAGGATGGATTATAACGCGGAGAATTCTCCGAACCCGGCTTGGACGACCAGCCGAGGGCGACGCCCTTCGCGTCACCGCCCCCCGGGGACGCGGAACGGGTCAGGGAGCCACTACTTTGAACTCGGTCCTCGACTCGGCGTAGGTGTCGCCCTGCTGCGCCACGACCCGGACCTGATAGTCGCCCGGATCGAAGTAGTCGAGGGTGAAGGTGATGATGAACGGAATATCACCCTCCTCATTTCGGTCCGACGGCAGCCGCGGTTGGGTGGCCCCGATGACTCGCCCGGCCCGTGAAAACTCCACGCCCAGCCTCGGCTCGTAAGGCAACCGTCGATCCGGGTAGACGATCGTGAAGAGCATCAGCTTGTTGCCGACCGCCTTGACCACCGGTTCGCCAAGGCGGGGCACAATCCTCACGTTCCCGACCTGCAGCGGGTCGCTGCGATCGCGCTCACCCTCGAACTCCTCGGTCCGCTTGACCACGACCAAGCTGCCCAGCCGCACCCCGTCGCCCGCCTCCGGCGCCTCGAACACCTCCGGATGGCCCTCGCCGACGGCGGGGTTGAAACTCTCCTCGAGGGGCTCACCAGGGGTTTGAACGGTCTGCGCGAACGAACTCAGAAGCGTCGCCGCCCAGACCATCATCGGAATCGTCCGCCGCAACCGGGTTCGAACCATGCTACTCCCCGTCTCCGCCCGCGGTGAATGCCGTCCGATCCGCGAGCCCACGCCAAGAGGACTGTCTCCCCAAGATCCGCCAAAGAGATGACCCAGTCGGGGAAAATCCGAACCTTCGCCGACTCGCCCTTGCTGAATTGCTACGTCAGTTCCTACTCGCCCTCGCGGATCTCGTTAGTCTCGAGAGTGAGGCCGCGGGCACCCGGAATCCGTCCCAAGTTGTGCGCTCTCACATCAGCGTCCAGCAGCGAGGTCAGGTTAGCCGGCACGCGCTGGTGTCTCGTCGACGGAGGGGGAGTCACGACGTGATCCCCTTCCATGATTTTATGACGGTTGAAGTCTCGGGAGAGGACACGGTAGTCGGCGTGGGTCCAAACCGGTTTGTCAATCAAGCGGTGAGCCATGCGGTAGCCCTCGGCTTTCGCCGCGACCATTATACGTGGCGACAGGCGGGGGCGCCAACGTTCGCCTCCGCGCCGGCGGCCGCGGAGAGACGCGGATTGTCGAACCGGTGTCCGGGGTGGGCAACCGTTGGGGCAGGTCAGGCCCATCGATGACACAGATTTCACTCGGGTTTCGAACCCTTTTGACGGGTAGCCTCATCCATTGTGATTGTGTGAGGCGCGACTCTAGTCGGCCGGCACACGTTCCGACGCGTCGGAAGGAGGGCTCCCCATGCTCAAAGCCGCCCTGTTGATCAGTACGATTGTTATCGGTTCGTCTTTGTCCAGCTTCGGTCAGCAGGCCGAGCGAAACCGCCCCGTTCGGGAGAGGCCCACGACTGAGGCCTCCGCCCCCCGACCTCCCGTTGGAGTATCCCGACCGGCTCCCGCGCCCCGAGTCAACTCGCGGGGCACCTCGATACAACCGACGCCCGGGGGCGGCGGTCGTCCGTCCATCCCGGTTCAGACCTACGCCCATGGCGCCACAATCCGCAACGCGGATTGGTACCGGTTCAATTCGTTCCTGGACCGATTGATGTTTCAGTACCGGTTTCTCCCGGGCTACGAATACCAATGGCGGTATGCCCAGGGGGACTCCCCCTTGACGCCCGAGCTTCTCGATCTCGCCCTCCGCGAGCCCGCCTCCGCGTCGAGTTCGCTCGCTCTCCTGGGAGACGACTTGTCGCGGCTGATCGACCGTTACCAGGAGGGCGCCATCGGATCGGACGACTTTTCCGCCCGTTTGAAGGAGACAACGAGAGCCATTCGAAGCCTTGCCAAGCAGATCCGCCGCGACCAGTTCCTGAGCTATCTCGATTTGAGAGCCGACACGAAGGTGCCCTCATACTCGAGCCCCGGCAACTTGGACGAGCTGCGGGCGCTGAGCCGTGAGCTGGCCGAAACGGCGCGCCGCATCGAGACCGGGATTCACGACTTCCGGGAGAAGGAGATGAGTCGGGTGGTGTCGGTGAGCGATTTGACCGACGACTCACTGGACTCCCTGGCCAGACGGGTGGACCGAATGGCCAGAATCATCGAAAGGTCCGGGACCCGTCTCTGACGGCGTCGGGCCGAAGGCGTCCTCCGGAGCGCGGTGACCGTTTCGCGCTGTTTTCTCGCCGGTTGTTGTTCCGGAATCGAATTGACTATACTCTTACGACAGCAGGATGGACGCACGGTACTACCGAATCCTCCGGAGAGCGACACAGGAAGAGTTTTACAGCTCCATCAACGATCCCGACGACGAACTCTACGATATCCTGTGGGACCTATTCGAGAGACTGGTCATCGAACCGGGCGAGATCTTCGACCCCGACTTCAGCGACAACAACCAGTTCCGGTACAGTATCAACTCGTCGGCGACTTTGGAGTTCTTTCCCGACTCCCGGTACTTTCAGAAACGAATCGATCCGAACCCCTACGAGGACGACAGCGACGCCGCGGGAATTCACCTGCAGTTCTCGATTCTGCCGACCATGAGCTGTCTCTTTTCCGTCGGCCTCCAGATCTGGGGCGCCGCCGAGCGTCAGGCCTTCAGGAATCTTTGGGTCAGCCACCGGCGCGTGCTGTCGTCGCTGTTTAGACGCTCGAAGCCCATGGTGGCCCACCGGTTGCCCCGGGCGGCGGTGGACTGCTCCCGGTCGCTGGACGCGCTGCTCGACAATTATTTCTCCATTCGGGATCCGGAAAGCTTCCTGTCCCTACACTATTCCTTCGCCCAGACGGATGAGACCGACACCGCGCAGAGTTTCATGGTGACCATGGCCCTCCTCTATCACTCCATCCGGTCCTATTGCCAAGACAAGTCCGATTCCTTTGAGGAGTGCTATCGTTACATGAAGAAGTTCTACTGCGGCCACATACCGGAACTGCCCGTCCCCCTTCCCTGTGTGGAGGTCGCCATCGCCACCGACGCCGACTGAGGCGTCACGACATTTGCGGCTTGTGGGGGGGCGGCTCCCGGCGACAGTCCGGGCCGATCGCTCTCACGCCCGCCAGGTGCGGCGCCGGTCGAAGTCCTCCGCGAGAACCTCGCAGGCGGTGTTGACGTCGTCCACGATCTGGAAATCGTACATCCCCACGCAGATGAAGTCGGCGCCGTTCCGGAATGCGTACCGGAAACCGTCCCGCGGTTCGATCGCACCCGCGGCCAAGACCTTGAACGCGATCCAGGGCTCCTCGAGATCGTTCATGAAGGCAATGGTTTCCTCGGGATCGGTGCACCACCGGCTAAACCATCTCTCTTTCTCCACCGCGCTGGAGGCCGACCAGTAGCCGGTGTGGTGAAGGGTCTTGACCCAGTAGTCGGGCTTGAGGCCCGCCGCCACACAGGTCTGCACCGTTTCCAGCGCGTGGGCGCCGATACCCGCGGGGACCCCGTTCCGCCGCATGAGTTCCAGCGCCTCGCCGATTTCGTCGGTCCGGCCCTCGGCCGCCATTCCGTCGGCATACCCTCCGTGCACGTAGCAGGCATGGGCGCCGCCGTCGATCGACATCTTGATGCCGGTGGTCAGGTCTCCCTGGAAACCACAATCCGATATGAACTGAATCGCGCCGCCGCGGCGCCGCCAGTAGGCGTTGATGACCCTGATGAGGACGGGGTTGGTCAGGATCGTGTTGATTCCGCACCTTTCGGCCAGTCCGAAGGTTTCGAAGACCTTTTCGTCCGTATGATAGCTCTTGACCAGTTCCGAAACGTAGATCAGGTCCCGCGCGTGGGCCCACCCACCCATCAGGTTCCCGCCCAGGAACAGTCGACTGACCTCGAGATCGCCGATCCGCCCGTAAGGGATCCGACCCTTCAGATCCTCAAGTGAGGAAAACCGGAAGGTCTTCATGGTGGCGCTCGACACGGTGTCCACGCCGGAGGCCATCAGATGCCTCTCCTCATAGCTCTCCCAACCCCGCTTCCGCAGGAAGGCGAAGAAGAACCCGCCCAGGATCGGAGCGGTGGCCAGCACCTTCACCAGCTCGCGCCGGGCCATCGAGTGGGGCACGATCACGTCTCCCGCCGGTTCCAGGGGACGGGGGACGGCTTTCGGCCGCGAAACCTTTTCCCTGCGTCGGGCAACCAGGTATCGGTCAAGCCCGAGGACCCCTCCGGTGGGAAGCGCAGCGACAACGGCCAGGGCCAGTAGTTCCACCAGGTTCTTGTCGACAAAAAGGTAGTTCCCCTCGGTGATCATGCCGGTCTCGATCCCGATCAGGGGAGGGTTGGCCACATAGTAGAGGGCCAAAAGAGCCGCGCCGCTCAGGGCCGCGAGTCGAGTCAGGAACCCCAGGATCAGACCCAGGCCGACGAGCGTCAAGCCCCACGCGTTGAGCAGATCGACCGCTCGAAGGACGGCGGGAGTCTCCGCCATCCAGTGGAACACCCCTGAAAAGATCCACCTGGACTCGACCAGGAAGGGCGCCGAACCCCAGTTCGGATTCAGAATCTTGATGACGCCTTCGTAAAGAAAGTGCCACCCGATCGCAATTCTGAGGGCGATCAGAACGGCAAGCCGAAGGGTTCCCAGGTTGCCGACCTTTTCAGCGATGCTCATGTACAACCTCACATTCCTGTCAACTTGCGAATTCTACGGCGGACCCGAGGCGGGGACAAGCCGGTTACGGGGGGCAAGAGCGGAACGTTGAACGCGGGCCGCCGCCGGTGTGCCGCCGGCATCGTCGCCCACCCACGTTGGACATGGCTTTGAGCGGGATGATAACCTTGAAATCAACGGTCTCCAAGAGTTTCAGTACAGGGAGGGTGTTCGGCATGGGACGGCTGGTGGCGCTGTTCGCCATTTTCACGATCCAGCAGCTTGTTTCCGGTCAGGACCTGCGGTCGCTCGTCTACAGGGCCCCGCCCGGCGGCTACCAGGGCCTGTCCGGCGAGGTCAAGATCTACGAGCGGTCCTACGCGGTGGTCATCGGTGTTTCCGCTTACGAGCGGTTGCCCGAGCTTCCCGGAGCCGTTCCCGACGCCGAGAATATCGCCGCCGCGTTGCGGGAACACCAGTTCGAAGTGACGCTTCTTCGCGATCGGGAGGCGACGCGATCCCGGATCACCGAGGAACTGGGGGATCGCCTGCTTCCGCGCCTGCAGCCCAACGACCGCGTCTTCATCTACTTTGCCGGTCACGGGGTGACGGTGGGGCGCGGCGAGGACGCGATGGGATACCTGATGC
>CAYRCA010000343.1:0-5416 GCA_964422565.1 uncultured Acidobacteriota bacterium
CCGGCTGTCCAGCCCGGAGACCTGTCGGCGCTCGATGCGTTCGATGATGGTCCGCACCTGGGTTTGCAGGCGCTGCTGAATCAGGCCCAGAGTCTGGCTGTTCTCCACCAGTTCCTCGCGCGAAAACCTGTCCTTCTCATGAATCAGGGAGAACGTCGCCACCACAATCTGCTTCTGCTGGCGGGAAAGATCCATCTCTCGCCCGCCGCCTCCACCTCCCGCCGCCTGGACCTGCCGGTACTCCCGGTCGAAGGGCTGGACTTCCAGGAAGAAGATGTCCGTGGCCGACGTCGAGACCGCGTCGTCGGCTTTGGCGTAATACGAAACGAAATCTCCCGGCATCAGGTCGAGCTCCTCCAGGTAGAAGGTGTGGGAGGCAACCGTCTGCCGGGCGCCGCGGACAAATTCGAGGGGAACCTTCTCTTCCTCTCCACCGTTGACGGAGTAATGGAGGGTCAGGGAGCGAATACCGTAGTCGTCCTCCACCTTGACCTCGGTGAAAACCTCCTCGATGTTGGTGACCGGCCGGTCCCGACCGGGATGCAGAAAGGAGATGACGGGTGCCTGGTCCTCCAGCGCCTCCACCGCGAACTCGTCCGAGCCGGGGCTCAGCACGTTCTCGCTGTTCCTCAGGTGGATCCGGAAGAAATCGTCATCCGTGATTTCGAACCGGGCCGTGTATGCCGTTTCACCCACGCCCTCGAGTTCCAGTTCCGATCCACTCTCGAACTTGACGACGCCGCCCAGGGCCGGTTGGTCCGTTTGCAGGCGGATCTCGACCCGAGTCCCCCGCAGAGCGCGAATGTAACGCTCGTCGTCGAGAACGAGGTCGGAGAGGCCGGTATAGGAGGGAAACTTCAGGGTGAGCTGGACGCTCTGAACCCGGGGGATTTCGGAAACCTCGATTCTGAAGGTTTCGGAGCGGATTCCGTCCGCCTCGACATAATATTCGATCGGTTCGCGGATATCGAAAAAGAGGAAGCGATAACCTTCCGCTCCGGTGTCGGGCAGCATGCGGGTCGATTCCCACTGCGTGTTGTTGGGGTAGAGGGCAAAGACGTTGATGGCGGTGGCTTCAAAGCCGATGGTCGAGGCGCGAATCTCCAAGTCGGCCCTCTGGGCGACGGTGGCTGAACCCGGACTCACCTCGATCCGGTAAAGGGGAGCGTCGTAGGTGTCGGACCAACCCCCGAGCAGCCTATTCAGGCCGTAGCCGTATTCGGCCGGTCCCGCCACGTAAAGTAGGAGGCCGCCGACCAGAGTCGCCAAGAGGGCGGACAGGGCCACCGCCGAAACGTCGGGCCAATAGAATCGGGGAAGCGACAACCTCTCGAACTTGCCCGCGGCATCCCGTTGGATCAATCTCTGCAGGTCCGGATGCACTCTGGCGGATGGTCCGGCCAGTTCGACCGCCGTCACGAGGCGCTGCTCGAGTTCCGGATAACGCTCTTCCAGAAACCGGGCAACGCGGCGCAAAGACGGGGGCCGAAAGACCGACTGGAGCAGATAACGCCAAAGTACAACCGCGAGGCCGAGACCAAAGATCACTCGGCACCAGAGGATCGCGTCATCGGAGAAGTTGTTGCGGGCCAGGACATAGGAGGCCAGCAAGGAGGCCGCCAGGAGATAGGCGCCCACCAGGGCGCCGCCCCTCAGCAGCCGTTCGAGCCGCACCCGCCTTCTGACTTGCCTGAGCGCTCTTTCCAAGGGATTCATTTGCAATCACCTTCTCTTCTAGGGTTAGATCCGCACGCTTCTTGCCGTCCGGTTGGCCAGGAACGACTCTACCAGCAGGACCGCCGCGGCTGCGAGCAGAAAAGCCCACCAGAGTGCCAGACTTGTCCGCTCCTCCCCCCTCTCGGCGCCGGCCGCCATCTCCGGGGATCGCCGAGACTTCAAGGTTTTCAGCGTGGCCAATAGCTCTTCCGCGGTAACCGGGGTGAGGTCGGATTCCGCGGTGTCCACGTTGACCGCCACCCAATCGGTGCTCCTGTCGCGGCGCAGTTCGTAGTGTCCCGGCGTCTCGAGTTGAAGGAACCGGGGTCCCTCGTCGCCCAACGGAACCAACCGTCTACCCCTGGGGTCGAGGACATCCCAGCGGCGCCCCCCCTCCGCCGAGTCCACCGCCAGCGCATGATTCACCAGCTTCGAGGCCGGACGCGCCCGCCAGTCCGACGCGTGCAGGACGAGTCCCTGCCAGAAGGGCACGTAGGCGCTTCGCACCGGAAAGTCGGACCAGACGCGGTCCAGGGAGGAAGTGAACAGGAGAACCCGCCCCCGCCCGACCCGTTTCTCGAGGAGGGCCGGATCGCCGGTGCTGAACCGGGCCACCACCTGACTATCGTCGGTCGGGGACACCATCCAGTAGCCGTAGAACTGGACCGACGACAGAGAGCTCTCGCCCGACCCCTGAAACGCGGAAAAGATGGGGTGTTCGACGGCGATCTCGCCGAGCGACACGAAAGCATCGCCGCCGGTTTGGGCGAAGCGCCTCTCCCGCAGCCTCCCGGGGATAAGGTCCTCCAGGGTTCGATTGTACTCGTCGGCCCGAACCTGGTTTCCGAGACAAAGCACCAGGCCGCCGCCTTCCTCCACATACCGGCGCAGGTCATGGGCCGCGGGTGGACGGGCCAGGTCATCCAGGATGACCACCGGACTCGCCGCCGCCGATACGTTGCCCAGGCGCGGTGCGCGGTCAACGCGGAAAGGAAGGTTCCGCCCCGAGGACAAGGCGTCCTCGAGGAAGCCGCCGCCGTCGTCCGATCCGGCCTCGCGGAGCAGGCGAATGTCGAACGGTGTCGAGCGCTCCAGCACGAAGTAACGGATGTCATCCTCGGGCAACTCGTCACTCGATGTCAGCACCAGACGGCCCCGGGTCACCGCTTCGGGGACGGCAAAGGAGTCGAAGCCGACGGTGGCCGTCCCGCTTTCACTGAAGGCGACGGCGCGGCGGTCTACAAGCTCGTCGCCGAGGAACAACTGCACCTCGCCGCCGGCGCCGCCGGAGGCGGGCCCACTGGCGCCCAGACGAACCACCACCGAATGGGGATAGCGTTCGCCGTAGACCAGCCGCTCCATGCGAACCTGTTCGATGTAGAAGTTGGTGGGGTCGCCGCCGACGGCCTTCACCACCAGATCCACATCATCGGGGATCTCGATTCCCGACCCCAACAGATCCAGACCGGACGCCTGAAGATCCGATATGAGGACGATGCGCCGGGAGACGTTCCCCGCCTCTTCGATCTGGGAGACCGCGGCCCGCAGACCCGCCGCGAACGAAGTCGCATCGAAGGTGGGCGTCAAACGTTCCTTCATTGCGGCGCCTGCCCATTCCAAGTCTCGGGTCCACGGCACCACCACCTCCGGGCGGACGCCGAAGCGGATGACGGTCATCTCGTCACCTCTCCCCAGAGATTTGAGATTCTCGTCGGCGGCGGCGAAGGCGTCGGCCCAGACCGACGGCCGGGACATGCTCAACGAGGCGTCGACCAGGATGACGACCGACTGGCGCGCCCCGGGTGTCACGGCGGCCAGGAAGAATCGATCGACCACCGGCTGAGCGAAGGCCGCCACCAGGAACAGAATGGCCAGACATCGGGCCAGCAAGATCAACCAGTTGCGGATCTTGCGCTTGCGTGTTTCATGGACCGGAATCCGGCGCAGGAACATCAGGGAAGCGAAGGGGAGCGGGCGCTTGACCTCCCGCCGGGTCAGGTGCAGCAGGATGGGGCCGATAACGGCCACGGCG
Source organism: uncultured Acidobacteriota bacterium (assembly GCA_964422565.1). GTDB lineage: Bacteria > Acidobacteriota > UBA6911 > RPQK01 > JAPXNP01 > CAYRCA01. The sequence goes on from CAYRCA010000343.1 coordinate 3,749, forward strand.
GCGACCAGGAAAAGGGGGGTGAGAAACTGCACCTATATTCTCCGGGTTCGGTTGGACAGGTACCGAAACAGGGCCTGATCCAACGGTTGGTTCGTCCTCAACAACTCATAATCGATCTTCACGTTGCGACATTCCCGCCGAAGCGTGTAAATATGTCGGCGGACCTCCTCCAGATAGGCCTCTCGACCGGAGTCGGAGGCAAAGGGAAGTTGTTCTCCGCTTTCCAGATCCTCCAGGGTCGACACCCCCTCCAGGGGCAGGTCGATCTCCATGGGATCCAGGACATGGAACAGAAGCACGTCGTTGCCGCGGTGATGAAAGAATCGCAGGGATCGAGTCAGGGCGGTCGGATCCTCGTACAGGTCGCTGATCAGGACCACCAGACTGCGCTTGCGGATCAGCTTGGAGAGTTCCTCCAGAACCTCGCTGATGCTGGTGCGCTCCCCCACCTCCACCTCCTCGAGGTGGTGAAGCAGCGTCAGGAGATGACCGTGGCGAGTCCTGGGCGGGGTGAAATGCCCGATTTTCGAATCGAACGTGATGAGGCCGACGGCGTCGCTCTGGCGTACCGAGAAGTAGGCGAGAGCGGCCGCAAGATAGCGGGAATAATCGAGTTTGCTCGGCCTGTCGGAACTGAAGGTCATGCTTCGACTGGTGTCCAGGAGAAGGTAGACCTGGGTGTTGGTGTCCCCTTCATACTTCTTGACGAAGAATCGGTCGGTCCGGGCGAAAACCTTCCAGTCGACACGACGGATGTCGTCGCCCGGGGAGTACTCCCGATACTCGGAAAACTCGAGGCTGAACCCATGATAGGGGGAGCGGTGGAGACCCGCCACGAATCCCTCCACCACGGCCTTGGCGATGAGTTGCAGATTCGAGCTGCCCGCCAGAATCTTCGGGTCGATGAATCGACTCGTCAGGGGAGCTGAAGGTTTCATCGCCACTCAGGTTCCTTGCATCCCGGTCTCATTATAGTTCGCGGAGCGACCTGTCACGCCGGCGGCTTCCGTCGCCGACCTCACAATCCCGACGCCGGAGGAGGGATGGTCTCCAGAAGGCGGTCGATGATCTGGTCGGTCTTGATTCCCTCCGACTCGGCATGGAAGTTGGTCAGCATGCGATGTCGAAGGACGGGCCTGGCCAGGGCCCGAACATCCTCGTAGGCCACGTTGAACCGATTGCGCATCAGGGCCCGGGCCTTGCCGCCGAGCACCAGGAACTGCGACGCGCGCAGGCTGGCGCCGTAGCTGAGCCAATCGGTGATGAAATCGGGCGCCTCCGGGCTGCCGGGTCGAGAGGCCCGGACCAGCCGCACGGCGTAGCGCGTCACCTCCTCGGGTACCGGGATCTGGCGGAGCAGACCCTGGTAGCGAAGGATGTCCTCCCCGGAAACGACCTGTTCCACAGTTGGACTCGACTCGGAGGTGGTGCGTTTGACGACTTCAACCTCCTCTTCCTCCCCCAGATAGTCGATCACGATATTCAGCATAAAGCGATCCAACTGAGCCTCCGGCAGGGGGTAGGTGCCCTCCAGTTCGATCGGGTTCTGGGTCGCCAGGACGAAAAAGGGAGGGTCCAGCTCGAAAGTCTTTCCGCCCACCGTGACCCGCCTTTCCTGCATGGCTTCGAGCAGCGCCGACTGCGTCTTGGGCGGCGTGCGGTTGATTT
>CAYRCA010000344.1:0-5394 GCA_964422565.1 uncultured Acidobacteriota bacterium
CCAGTTCCGCCGTCCCCGGGTTGCTCGTCAAGCGCGTCAACTTCGCTTCGGCGACACGGTAGAGGAAGAGGTCGCCGCTCCAGCGCAGCAGGACGCCGTCCCGATCGGGAGCCACCTCGATGTGGGCGTGTCGCGCGGCGGCGGCGGCGGCGGCGGGCGTGAAGTCGGGCAGAGCCGCGAAACCCGCCTGGAGCCCTTCCGGGTTGAGCCAGACCTCGGAAACGCCCGACCGGGCCTCCACCTTGACATAACGGCGGCCCTCCCGCTCCAAATAGGATCGGCCGTCGGACGACCAGAACCGCTGCCGAGGGATGGCGCGGTCGAAATCGACCCGCCCCGTCGGATGGTATAGATCCTCGAGGGTGAGCAGCTTGTCCTGGGCCAAAGCCGGAGTCCCGAGAAACAGCAGGACCAAAGCGCAACGATTCCACATGGTCCGGATGATAGCAGAAGCGTGCGGGAGAACGGGCTCTTCCGGGTCGAAGGCGTGCTTGTTACACTTCCCGTCGTGAGAGACATCGAGGTGATCGACTCGGGAGGTTGGGAGGGAATTATTCGATCCGGTTGGTTTGCGCGAGGACTGCTGTAAGCGACAGCAAGGAGGAACCCGATGGAGACTCAATCGACCCGGTCGGCGGCATCGGAGGCGGAACGGGGGGAGGTCAAGGGCTCGGTCTGGCGCCTTCAGGGGATCTTCTTCGACCCCCGGGCGACGTTCCGGGACATCGACCGAAGACCGAGCTTCCTCCTGGCCCTGCTGCTGTGCATGGCCGTGGGCCTCGCCGGCGCGGCCGCGATGTACACCCGAGTGGATATGGCTCAAGTCATGGAACAACAGATCCGCTCGAGCGGCGCGGGCGAGCGGTTGACCGACGAGCAGATCCGCCAGCAGGTTCGCTCCGTGGTCGAGTCCCCTCTGTTCCCGATCATGAAGTGGTTCGGCCCCCTGGCCGGGGCACCCTTCATGATCCTGGTCGTCTCGGCCCTCTTGATGTTGATGGTCGTTCTGGCGGGGAGCGAGACCTCCTTCAAGAAGCTCCTCGGAGTGACCTCATACACCTATTTCCTGTACTACGTGGTCTACTCGTGCCTGGCCGTCATCGTCTTTTTCCTGGCCGACGATCCCCGGATGATCGACATCCAGAACCCGGTCGCCAGCAACCTGGGTCACCTGGTCGACGCCCGCGAGTCTCCCGTCCTACATCGCCTGGGTTCGTCGGTGGACTTGATCACCTTCTACGTAATCTACCTGCTGGGGGTGGGGACGGCGGCCGTCTCCGGCCGCATGAAGGTGGGGACCGGCGTCGGTCTTGTCGCAGTTCTTTACGGCGTCTATGTTCTTCTCGCGATCGGCTGGCGGGCGATCTTTGGATGAGAGGTGGATAGGAGGCGATCACCTCCCCTCGCAACGGAAGCGCCGCCCCGGGGCGGGGGCTCCTTCAACCACGCGCTCCGCACCAACTCCGGGCTTGAAGCCGCAGGACGCCCCACGTGTCGCCAGCCCGAATCCTCCGGAGCGGTGTTCCCACTACTCCCCCCGGGATTTCTCCCGGGAAGCCCCGGCCGCCTTCCCGGCTTTCTTCGTTCCGGCGGGGGACGGTTTTTTCCCGGCGGCCTTGGCCTTGGATTCGGGCTTTGCCCCCGTCTTCGCCGTCGTCTCCGGCACCGCCTTCTTCGTCTTCGGTGCCGCCTTCTTCGTCTTCGGCGCCGCCTTCTTGGCACCCTTCTTCGGCGTGGCCTTCGCCTCGGCGTCGACGAACTCGAGAATCGCCAACTCGGCCCCGTCGCCGGCGCGCGGTCCGAGACGGAGAATCCGCGTGTAACCGCCCGCCCGATCGGCGAACCGAGGCGCCAGGGAGTCGAAAAGCTTGAAGACAGCCGACTTCTTGCGCAGGAACGCCAGCGCCCGACGCCGGGCCGGCAGGCTCTCCTTCTTCCCGAGAGTGATCATCCGTTCGGCGACGGATCGCACTTCCTTGGCCTTGGGGACCGTGGTGACCATCCTCTCGTTCTCAAAGAACTCCGTCACCATGGTTCGCATCAACGCCCTTCGGTTGCTGCTGTTCCTTCCGAGCCTACGTCCGGCCAAACGGTGTCGCATGCTGCCCTCCGCTCCATCTTCCTGTGATAGCCCCGCCGGGGGGCACAACGTTCCAGTCTTCCCGCCGGACGATCAGGCCTCCGCCCGCTCCTCCACAACGCGCCCCCGCTCGTCCAGCCGCATCCCGAAGGAGAGGCCGAGATCCGACAGGATCTCCTTGATCTCATTCAGAGACTTGCGACCGAAGTTCTTCGTCTTCAGCATCTCGGTCTCGCTGCGGGTGACGAGTTCTCCGATGGTCTGAATGTTGGCGTTCTTGAGGCAGTTATAGGACCGAACCGACAACTCCAGCTCCTCGATCGACTTGCTCATGCTGTCGTTGACCGACCCGACTCCATCATCCCGACGGGAGTCGGCGGCGTCCTTTTCCTCCTCGAAGTTGATGAAGAGGAACATATGATCCTTGAGAATCTTGGCGGCCTTGGCGATCGCGTCCTGCGGCCTGACGCTGCCGTCGGTCCAGACTTCCAGGTTCAGCCTGTCATAGTCGGTGGAGTGCCCCAGCCGAGCCGACTCGACCCAGAAGTTCACGCGCTTGATGGGGGAATGCACCGAGTCCACGGGAATGTAGCCGATGCCCAGCTCCTCGTCGAAATTCTCGTCGGCGGGCACATAACCGCGGCCCGGTTCCACCCGGATCTCGATCCGGAGTTCCGTGTCGGCGTTGACGGTGGCGATATGAATATCGGGATCCAGGATCTCCACCTCGGGGTCCGGCTTGATGTCCCCCGACTTCAGGTCGCCCGCCCCCCCGACTCGTTCCAGGTAGAGCGTCTTGGGGTGCTCCACGTGCAGCTTCAGGGGAACCTGCTTCAAGTTCATGATGATATCGGTCACGTCCTCCCGCACCCCGGTTATCGACGAGAACTCGTGCAGCACACCGTCGATCTTGACACCGGTGATGGCCGCGCCGTCGATCGAGGACAGCAGTATCCGGCGCAGCGCGTTACCGATCGTAGTGCCGAATCCCCGCTCGAAGGGCTGGGCATAAAACCGGCCGAATCGATCGGTCAGTGTCTCCGAGTCGCACGCCAGTCTTTTCGGTATCTGGAAACCTTGCATGGGACGTCTCTCCCTTTCCTAAATGCGGATCGCAAACCTAAGACTCAATACCCACGGTCGGGAAGCCCATCCGCCCCACCCCGCGGCATTCGGGGAGGGCGTCCCGCGCCGTCGAGGCCGGGTTGACAACCCTCTTCCTACTTCGAGTAAAGCTCGACGATCAGGGACTCTTCGATGGGAATCTTGATCTCTTCCCGACTGGGCAGCTGCTCCACGCGACCGGCGAAGTTGTCGCGGTCGAGCGTCAGCCACTCCGGCACACCGCGACCCGCCACATCCTCGACGGCGGCGATGATCTCGGTGTTCTTCCGACTGCGCTCCCGCACCGAGACCTCATCCCCGGGACTGACCAGGTAGGAGGGAATGGTCACCTTCCCCCCGTTGACACGGATGTGCCCGTGGCGAACCAACTGGCGCGCGTGGCTACGCGAGCCGCCGAAGCCCAGACGATAGACCACATTGTCGAGACGCCGCTCCAGCATCTGAAGGAGCATCTGGCCGGTCACGCCCTTGCGCCTGGCCGCCCTCTGGAAATAGCGGCGGAACTGCCTCTCCAGGACTCCGTAGGTCCGTTTCACCTTCTGCTTCTCCCGGAGTTGCTGACCGTATCCGAGCACCTGCCTTCGCCGGAAGAAGGTTCGTCCATGTTCGCCGGGCGCGAAGTTGCGCTTCTCGATGGCGCACCTGTCGGTGAAACACCGCTGGCCCTTCAGGAACAACTTGGTTCCCTCCCGCCGGCACAAACGACAAACTGGGCCTGTATATCTTGCCAAATCGTCAACCTCCTGATGGCGGCGCCGACGCGCCGCTCCGCAAAAACCGAAAACTCCGCCTCAACGTCAGACTCGACGTTTTTTGGGCGGCCTGCAACCGTTGTGGGGAATGGGGGTGACGTCCTTGATCGTCCTCACCTCCAGGCCCGCCGCCTGAAGAGACCGAATGGCCGCTTCCCTGCCCGCTCCAGGCCCGTTTACCCTGACTTCGCAGTACTTCATCCCGTATACATCTCGGGCGTGGGCGGCCGCCGAATGGGCCGCTTGAGACGCCGCGAAGGGGGTGCTCTTTCGGCTCCCCTTGAACCCCTGGGCCCCGGAGCTGGAATGGGCCAGGACATTTCCCTCCAGATCGCTGATGGTCACCAGCGTGTTGTTGAAGGAGGCCTGAATGTGGGCGATGCCGTGGGCGACGAGCCTTCGCTCTCGCCTACGCACCGGCTTCTTCTTGGATACTTTTCCGCCTTTAGCCATACCTACCCCTTGGATCAGCGCTTCTTCCGCCCGATTCTGCCCTTCCGCGGACCCTTGCGGGTTCGGGCGTTGGTGTGGGTTCTCTGTCCTCGAACCGGCAGACCCCGGCGATGACGCAGCCCCCGATAGCAGCCGATATCCATCAGACGCTTGATATTGAGCTGGGTTTCCTTACGAAGGTCGCCCTCGACTCTTCCGTCGTCCTGGATAATCTGCCGGATACGGCCGGCCTCCTCCTCGGTTAGCGCGTTCGTCTTGGCGTTGACACTGACTCCCGCCTTTTCACAGATCATCGCCGCCCGCGACTTGCCGATCCCGTAGATGTAAGTCAGCGAGATCTGGACCCTCTTGTTGTCCGGTATATTGACTCCAGCAATTCGCATCATTGCCTCCGGTTGTCGGCCTCAGCCCTGCCTCTGCTTGTGTTTGGGGTTCTCACAGATCACCCGCACGACACCCCGTCTCCTGATGATCTTGCACTTGATACATATTTTCTTGACCGAAGCCCGGACCTTCATCTTCTTTCTCCCGTGGAAGCCATCTGCTTACTTATAGCGGTAGACGATCCGACCGCGTGTCAAATCGTAGGGAGACAATTCCAGTTTCACACGATCACCGGGCAGGATACGGATAAAATACTTTCGCATCTTCCCGGAAACGTGCGCCAGCACCTCGTGCTTGTTCTCCAGCGCCACTCGGAAAGTGGCGTTCGGGAGGGTTTCCACCACCGTCCCCATCACCTCGATCGCCTCTTCCTTCTTCGACACGCCGCGTGTTCCTCTCCTTTAGTTCAACTCACTCAGAATCCACGGGCCGTTTCCGGTCACCGCCACCGAGTGCTCGAAATGGGCGCTGAACCCGCCGTCCACCGTGACGGCCGTCCAGCGGTCCTCCAGAATGCGCGCCTCCGGCCCCTTGCTGTTGACCATCGGCTCGATGGCCAGAACCATCCCCTCCCGCAACCGCGGACCCCTTCCGGGTAAA
>CAYRCA010000345.1:0-2788 GCA_964422565.1 uncultured Acidobacteriota bacterium
CCACTCCCGTTCGCCCCGGGTCCCTCCGCCTCGGGGCTTGCCCTCCGCTGGCCCGGATCCCTATACTGTGTCAACTTCTCGGCGACATGCTCCGTCGGGCGACAAACAGGCGCATGTCGTTGGTTGCCGGTTCCGGCCGACGAGTGCCGCTGGATTCTGTCGCCGGACCGGATTGAGGACGAACGATCATGGACCGCGGCTTGGAGGCGAAGGAACTTTTCGAGGCCTGTGTCGAGCTGCCGGCTGAGTCCCGCGCGCGCTTTCTGGAAGACTCCTGCCGGGACGACCGCGAGCTACGCGGCCGTGTTCAGCGACTCCTGCGCGCCCACGAGGCGGCGGCGCGGGCCGAGTGGATCTCAAAGGGTCCGGCCCTGGGAAAGAAGGCCGACTCGCGGCCTCCGACGGAGGGCGCCGGTCGGAGGTCCCGGTCGCGGCCCGTGGAACACTTGGACGACGAACCGATGACGACCTACTGCGGTAAGTGCCAGGCGACGGTTACGGACCCGGACGCGGACCGATGCGGGAGTTGCGGAGATCCCCGCCCGCCGGAGGCCTGGCCGGTCGACCGGCTTCTCGGTCGGCGGGTGGCCGGCGGGCAGTACCGGGTTATGCGCCGAATCGGGTCCGGAGGGTTCGGGGTGGTCTACGAGGTCGAAACGGTAGTCGGCGGCCTGAGGCGGGCCCTGAAGGTGTTGAAGGAGAGCTGGGCCGAGCACGAGGCCGTTCAGCGGCGCTTCGTCAACGAGGCTCTGGTCCTGGAGCAGGTGAGTCACCCCAATGTCGCGCGCTGTTTTTCGGCGGGCACACTGGAGGAGGGTGGCGCCCTCTACCTCCTTTTCGAGCTGATCGACGGCGTTCCCCTCTCCGGGCTGATCGCCGCCGAAACCGGGGAGCCGAGTCCTCTCGACCCACTTCGGGCGGTCCGTATCGCCAAGCAGGTCGCCTCCGGCCTCGTGGCCGCTCACGCGAAACAGGTGCTCCATCGGGATTTGAAGCCGGCGAACATCCTCGTCGTGGACGCGGGGACCTCGGAGGAACGGGTCAAACTGCTGGATTTCGGGATCGCCAAGCTGGTTCAATCCGACCTCACGGTCAGCGGGCACCTGATCGGCACTCCCTGGTTCATGGCGCCCGAACAGTTCCGTCCCGACTTGCCCGTCGGTGTCGGGGTCGATCTCTGGCAACTGGGAGCGACTCTGTTTACCGCGCTGACCGGCAGGCCTCCCTACGCGGAGAAGGGGGACACCCTGGAGTCGATCGGAAATCGATTCCGCGAGAGCGGCCAGCCCGGACCTGCGCCGAGCGAGACGGAGCCCGCTCTGGCCGCCCACCCGGCTCTGGACGCCCTCGTGAGCCGCTTGCTGTCCACCGACCCGGCGGATCGCCCCGAGTCGGCCGCCCTGGTCTGCGAGGAACTTGCCCGCATCGAACAGGCCCTCTCGCCGGTCGGGGCGTCCACGCTCCCCGCCCTTCTCGATGCCCTCTGTTCCCAACCCTCGCCGGACGCGTGGTCGGCCCTCTGTCGCTACCTCTCCCACCAGGATTCAGAAACCCGGGAACTGGCGGATCAGAAGCTTTCGGTCTGGCCGGCGGAATGCCGGCGAGCCGCCGCGAGTTGGTGGGAGGAGGTGAAGCGGGGTGAGAGGCACCCCCTCTGGTTTCTCGCCCGGACCCTGGATCTATCCTGCCGAGGTTTGACGGACGCGGATGTGGGACGCCTGAGCAAGAACCCGGCGCTGGCGTCGCTGCGCCGACTCAACCTGGCGGGCAACGGAATCGGTCCGGAGGGGATCCAGGCTCTGGCCGCCAGCCCGTTCGCGAGCGGTATCGAGTACCTCGAACTGAAGGGCAACCGAATCGGCGCCGAAGGGGTGGAAGCCCTGGTGCGGAGTCCACACCTGAAGCGGCTCAGATTCCTTGGCCTGGCGGAGAACCGAATCGGCGTCCGCGGCCTGCAGGCCCTTGCCCATCCTGCCCTGCGACTGCAACACCTGGACCTGGCGGACAACGACCTGCGAACCGAGGGCGCCGAGGTCTTGGCCCAGAGTGCCGGAAGGGAACTGCGCGTCCTCAATCTGCGAGGCAACCTGCTTGGTCCCGATGGCGCCGCCGTGCTGGCCGTTTCGGCCGTGCCGGCCAACCTGAGGGAACTGGATCTGGCCTGTAACGCAATCGGACCGGGGGGCGGCGCGTCATTGGCCGTATCGAAGAACCTGGGCCAACTGAGGAAGCTCAATCTGGCCCAGAACAATCTGGGGCGTCAGGGGCTGCAGCTGCTGCTCTCGTCGTCCGGACTGGAAAGCCTCGAGGTGCTGGATGTCTCCTCGAACGTTCTGGGGCCGAACGGGGCCATGGCCTTGGCGTCCTCTCCCCTGGCGCGGCGGTTGAGGGCGCTGGAGATCGCGGACAACCGGATCGAAGACGCCGGGCTGGCCGCCCTTCTCGGCACACCGCAGCTGACCGGACTTTCGGCTTTGGGCGTCGCCCAGAACCATCTGAGCGCCTCGGGGATCGGCCTGTTCGACGGCGCCGTCCTGCAAGTTGAGAGTCTGGACCTGTCGGACAACCCCATCGAGGCGGCGGGAGCGTCGTTGCTGAGCTCGGCGATCGCCCAGATGCGGGTGCGGCGCCTCACGATACGAAGGGCCGCCCTGTCCGGGTCGGATGTCCTCGCCATCATCCAGGGAGGGCTCGGTTGCATCGCCTGCCTCGATGGCTCCTTGAACGACCTGGGTGAGGAGGGGATCGGAGCGCTCGCCAGGATTCCCGAACTCATGGCCCTCAAGGA
>CAYRCA010000345.1:2798-5352 GCA_964422565.1 uncultured Acidobacteriota bacterium
GTTGGTTCTCGATGGGACGCTCGCAGGTCCGCGGGGCCTCGGAGGCCTGGTTGTCTCCCCCTACATGGCGGGCGTCGTTCGCCTGTCGCTCGACTCCAACAACCTGGGGGACCAGGGTGTCGTCGAAATGGTCAGCTCGACCGGACTGACGAGCCTCCAGGACCTCTCCCTCCAGGACAACGGCATCGGGGTCCGGGGAGCGGCCGCTCTGGCGGCATCCCCGTTCTGCTCTCGCCTCCGACGCCTGGATCTGTCCTTCAACCGCCTGGGGGACGCGGGAGTCGAGGCGCTGGCGCAGGGACCGGCCTGGCGCCAGCTTCAGGAGGTGGGCCTCAGGAGCAACGATGTAGGATTCGGGGGAGCCGCCGCCGTCTTCGCCTCCGCCGGGATGGACATGTTGCAGTCGGTTGACCTGTCGGAAAATCCCCTGCTGGGGCAGCTCGACATCCATAGCCTGGCGCGGGACAAGGTGGCCCTGATGGAATCCACCTTTGCCCGAATTTCGGCCGACGGAAAAGGGTTTGCGGAACGGTTCTACACCGAACTGTTCGAGCGCTATCCGGGCGTCAAGCCCCTGTTCGCCCGGACCTCGATGAGCCGCCAGCAGCAGCATCTCTTCTCCAGTCTGGTGATGATCATCGAGAATCTGAGGCGGCCGGACTCGGTGGAGGCCAGTCTGGCGGAGCTGGGGCGACGGCACGTCGGGTACGGGGTCCATCCCTCACACTACTACGCGGTGTCGAGCGCCCTCCTCGAGGCGATCCGGGAAACCCTGGGGGAGGAGTGGAATGAAGCCGTGCGCGAGGCTTGGGCCGACGGTCTGGAAGCCGTCTCGCGAGTGATGATGAGCGCCCACCGGCTGGATCGCGGGAAGGGGTAGGGAGAGCCGCGGAGCGGTACGCAAGGCGCGGAAGACACGGCACGACACGGAAAAGGGGTCAGCCGGTCGGAGTTTCCCTCGGCGGGGCCTCCGGCGACAGGCCGGGTCCGACGTTGAACCCGGCGTCCACATAATGGATTTCACCCGTCACACCGGAGGAGAGTTCCGAGATGAGGTACAGGGCGCTGTTGCCCACGTCCTCCGTGGTCACGTTGCGGCGAAGGGGGGTGGATTTCTCGTAGCTGCCCAGAAGCCCCCTGAAACCGCTCACGCCGGAGGCGGCCAGTGTCTTGATGGGGCCGGCCGAGATGGCGTTGACGCGAATGCCTTCGGCGCCCAGGTCGGAGGCCAGATAGCGGACCGAGGACTCCAGGGCGGCCTTGGCCACCCCCATCACGTTGTAGCTGGGCATGGCCCGGATCGACCCGATATAGGTCAAGGTCAGAATGGCGCTCTGCGGCGGCATCAGGGGAAGAGCCCGGCGGGCAACCGCGATCAGCGAGTAGCAGGAGATGTCGAGCGCCAAGTGAAAATCGGATCGCGCGGTTTCGACGAAGCGCCCCTTCAGGCTCGTCTTGTTGGCGAAGGCGATGGAGTGGACGAGGAAGTCCAGTCTCCCCCAGGTTCTCTCCACGACCGAAAAGAACTCGTCGATCTGGCGCTCGCTGGTCACGTCCAGCGGTTCGACAATCTCAGCCTTAAGCGATTCGGCCAGGGGCCGAACCCTACGCTCCAGCGCCTCTCCCAGATAGTTGAATCCCAGGGTCGCACCCTCGCGCACCGCAGCCCGCGCGACACCCCAGGCGATCGAACGCTCGTTGGCGACGCCCAGGATCAAACCCGTCTTACCGTTCAGCAATCCCATTCCGTCAGCCCTTGGCGAGAAGTTCATTGACCCGGGCCATTACCGCAAAGGCATCGGCCACATACAGCACGTCCGCCTTTCCCCGGGCCCAGCCGCAGTTAGGATCCAGGTTCACGGCCCGCCGCTCGCCGATGAACCGCCACCCGACGACGTGAGGCTCCTCGCCGTGGCAACAGGTTGCCAGTCCCTTGGGATGCCGAGGCGTCGATCCGGTCTGGCCGATCTGGTTCAGATGGCTCATGAAGGAGAGCACCTTCTGTCCTTCAACGCTCAAATCCACCATGGACTTGCTCCCGCCCAGGGAAGCCTGGGACAACCTCAGGAAGTCAACGATCAACTTCTCGGCCTCCGCCGCGCGAACCTCTCCGCTGGCCTGTTTCTTGGTCCAGCCCGCGCCCGCCACAAACAAGAGGTCGGCGTCGGGACGAATCGTCCGTTCAGCGGGCGGAGGCTCCAACATTTCGACCACCCGGGTCCGACCGGCCTCCTCGGGCACCGCAACGGGCAGGGTCTCCACTTCGGCCCCACCACCCTCCGGACCCTCCCACGGGGGCACAATGCCCGGGTCGAAGACCAGAAACCACGGCCTCCGTGTCCGGCCGACCACGCCCTTCATGCGCTGCCGATAGAACCAGCGTGTCACCAGGAGGGCGCCATTGTCGGTCTTCCATGCCCCCACGTGGGTGTCGACGACGCCCCCCAGCCTTGAGGCGACACCCGGGAGCACCCGATTGACCCGGGGGTTGCCGACCGCGACGACCAGTGTGGCCTCAGCCCGGCGGCAGATCGCCGCCAGGGCGAGCGCGTCG
>CAYRCA010000346.1:0-5339 GCA_964422565.1 uncultured Acidobacteriota bacterium
GTGCCGGGCGCACCGATGCCGGCGTCCACGCACGGGCTCAGGTGGCTCACCTCAGGACCCGGGCTCCCCGGCGCATCGGGGACGAGGATCTGTGTCGCCGCCTCAATGAGCGCCTGCCCGCGGATATCGTCGTCATCCGGGCGGAGGCCGCATCGCCCCGCTTCCACGCCCGTCACCATGCCCGGAGCCGGACCTACGTGTATCAGGTGTCGCGCCGCAAGCGGGCGTTCGCCAAGCGCCTCGTCTGGTGGGTCAGGGACTCCCTGGACGTGGAATCGATGCGCCGGGCGGCGGGCCTGATTGTCGGCAGACACGACTTCACCCAGTTTCGAGCGGCCGATCCTCGACGTCCCAACGAGTCCACCATAGTGGAGGTGGAGATGGTTGAGGTGGTGGAGGAGGGGGATCTGATCCTGATCCGGATTCGGGCTTCGCACTTTCTGTGGAGGATGGTGCGGCGGCTGGTGGGAGCGCTGGTCAAAGTGGGGACCGGCGAACTCTCTCCCGAGGACTTTGCCGCCTTCCTCGAGGGGCGTTCCCCTCCGGATCTGGATCTCGACGTGGCGGCTTGGACCGCCCCGGCGGCGGGGCTCTTCCTGGAGTGCGTCGAGTATCCCGAGAGTCGGCAATAGCGGGGGCCGACTACGTGCCCCGAAGCTCCCCGCAGTGGTCCCGGATCTTGGCGATGGCCCTCGGGATGTCCGCCAACTCCGACCGGGGGGAGAGCAGCACCTGGTGGGGAATCACGACCGTCTCTCGACAAATCCGCTCACATACGGGTAACTCGGTCTCGGCGGGGGAGACATCGCGGCCGTAGTAGGGACAGGTATACGGACAGCCGGCGGCACCGGAAGGAGGGTTCCGAAACATGGGATTCCGTGTCAGAGGCCAGGGATACCCGATATGACAGGGAACCCCCTCGGCGTTCAGGGCCTCGACGAATCGATCCCGGCTCAGTCCCCGGAAGGCCTCGGGACGATACCGAAGCAGATAGAGGTAGAGGCCGTTCAAGTCTGTCATCCCGTCCCCGGGGACCGGATCAACGCCCTCCATTGTCCGCAGCTCTTCGGCCAGGAAGCGGGCGTTCTCATTCTTGATCCTCAGCTGCTCCTCCAAGCGCTCCAGTTGAGCGAGCAGCATCGCCGACTGGACCTCGGAGAGCCGATAGTTCACCGCCGGCACGTAATGCACGTACCAGGATTCCCCCTCCTTGCGTCCGCAACTGCGATACATGACGCAGCCCTCGGCCAGTTCCGGGTCATTCGTGGTGACGATCCCGCCTTCCCCGGCCGTCATGGTCTTGCTTTCCTGGAAACTGAAGGTGGCCATGTGGCCCAGGGTGCCCACTTTCCGGCCGCGATAGACGGCGCCGTGGGCGTGAGCGGCGTCCTCGATCACCACCAAGTCGCGTCGCGCGGCCAGGGCCATGATTCGGTCCATGTCACAGACGAAGCCACCGAAATGCACCGGAATCACCGCCCGGGTCCGGTCGGTGAGGGCCCGCTCGATCGCTTTCGGGTCGATGCACTGGGTCTCGTAGTCCACATCGACAACTATCGGAATGGCGTTGACCTTGAGGACCGCGGTCAAGGTGGCGATGAAGGTCAACCCGGGAACGATGACCTCGTCACCGACACCGATTCCGGCGGCCTGCAGGGCGATTTCGATGGCTACCGTTCCATTGGCGCAGGCGATCCCGAACCGGGCGCCGTGATGCCGAGCGAAGAACTCCTCGAATTCCCGCGTCCGCGACTCCGGATCGGCGCCCCGCATGCCGGCGAACCACCGGCGACTTCGGATCGTCTCTTCCACATAGCGCAGCTCCCGCTCATCGAAGTGCGGCCAGAGAAAGAAGTCCCGGTCCCGGACCCTCTCGCCTCCCGTCAATGCCAGCCGTCCCATTCGCCCTCCCTTGCCGGATGTCGACGCTCGGGGCCGGAGATCCGGCCCCGGATCATTGTATGACTTGGCGACGGCAATCTCCAGACCGCCCATCGCCACCTTCGCCACCGTCGCCACCCGGCCCCTTCCCGATTCCCAATCCGGGGGGGCGGGAATCCCCGGTTCTCGATCCGCGATCCCTGTACAATATGCCGCCATGAGTTTCGACTTTGACCGCGTCGTAAGCCGGCGCGGAACCGATAGCCTTAAGTGGAATCGCTATGGGGAGGACGTGCTGCCCCTGTGGGTGGCCGATATGGACTTCCCCTCGCCCGAGCCGGTGGTGGATGCCCTGCGGGAAAGGATCGCCCACGGCATCTTCGGATATGGCGACGACCTTTCCGGATTGCGCGAGGCCGCCTGTGACTGGGTGGGCCGGCGAAGGGGCTGGAACATCGATCCGGACTCGGTGTTGCTCCTCCCGGGCCTCGTAACCGGCTTGAACGTCGTCTGCCGGGCCGTCGGCGAGTCGGGAGACGGAGTGCTGGTCAACACTCCGGTTTACCCGCCTTTCCTGACCGCGCCGGGAAACCAGGACCGGCGACTGGAGTCCGCCCAACAGCGACTTGTCGCACAGGACCGGCGATTGCGCTACGAGATCGATTTCGAGGCTCTTGAGAGGGCTGTCGGCCCCCGGACCCGGCTTTTCATCCTCTGCAGTCCCCACAACCCCACGGGACGGGTATTTACCTCCAAGGAACTGGCCCGTGTCGCCGAGTTCTGCGATCGCCACGACCTGATCCTCTGTGCCGACGAGATTCACGGAGACCTGTTGCTGGGCGACGCGGAGCACACGCCAGCGGCGGTGATCGATCCCGGCGTCGCCTCTCGTACGGTCACCCTGGTGGCGCCGAGCAAGAGCTTCAACATCCCCGGGTTGGGCTGCAGTCTGGCGATCGTCACCGATCCGGCCCTGCGCGCCCGCATCGGTCGCGCCGCCCGAGGCATCGTCCCCGATGTGAACGTTCTGGGCCTTCACGCCGCGCTGGCCGCCTATACCCGCTGCGACGAATGGCTGAAGGCTCTGCGGAGCTACCTGACGGCAAACCGGGATTTGGTCGTGGACTTCGTCGAGCAGCACCTGCCGGGGGTGCGGGTGACCCGCCCCGAGGCCACCTACCTGGCTTGGCTCGATTGCCGGCGGGCGGGAATCGAGGGGAATCCCCATCGCTTCTTCCTGGAGGAGGCGAGAGTCGCCGTGAACGACGGACGCGCCTTCGGACCCGGCGGGGAGGGCTTTGTCCGCCTCAACTTCGGCTGCCCCCGGTCGACGCTCGAGGAAGCCCTTGACCGAATGCGGACGGCCCTGAAATCGCTCCCCCGTCCGTGAATTCCGGCGCCTATTCGCGGACAAGATTGCGAAACGTTGTCAAGATATCAAGGTAGGAGAACGTTTCGGCCGAAATACGATAACAAGTTGAATCCCAATGCTTTATGTCCCAGATCGAATTCTTCGGCCACGGGCCGCACCGACCTAAACTAACCGGACGGGCCTCCGCCGTGCGCGGGTCTCCGAGCCAGACCAGACTCGGTGGAAGTCCGTGGGCAATCCCTTTTGGTTGATGGCCTTCCGATCGCGCCGTGTTGTCCGGCTCCCCCCTCTGGAAAAGAACGCTGCGCTCCACTAACCTGAACCCTGGAGGAACACTGATGCCCCGAGACGAACGACTCTATAACGCTATACTTCGAGGAGGCCGCAACACCGTTTCCGCGGTCGTTCGGGAGAAGCTGAGCCGGAGCGTCCCGGTCGGCGAGATTCTCGACGACAGCATGATCCCCGCCATGCGGGAGACTGGACACCGCTTCACCCGCGGCGAGGTCTATGTCCCCGAGATGCTGATTTCCGCCCGGGCGATGCAGACGGGACTCGACCTTATCGAGCCGTTTCTGGCGGATTCGGGGCGGGAGCCGCGCGGCCGGGTCACCATCGGAACGGTCCGCGGCGATCTCCACGACATCGGCAAGAACCTCGTGGCCATCATGCTCAAGGGCGCCGGTTTCGCCGTAGACGACCTCGGCGCCGACTGCTCGGTGGAAAAGTTCGCAGCCGCCGTGGAGCGGGGATCGCAGGTGGTCTGTCTGAGCGCCCTTCTCACCACCACAATGCCCTACATGAAGACCGTGGTCCGGCATTTTGCCGGCAACGAGGCCGTCAAGGTGATCGTCGGGGGCGCCCCGGTGACCGCCGAGTATGCCGGGCAGATCGGCGCCCATGGTTACGGCGCCGACGCCTCCCAGGCGGTCGAGGCTGTCGAACGCTGTCTGGAGCTGGAATCCTGAGAAGAGCCCGCTGAGACAGCGGTCTCCCGTGACCGAGGATATTCCCGAATCCGGAAGCCCGGGGGAAGGGCCTCATCGAGCAGCACCGGGTTGAGTCAAAGCCGCATCGTGTGGGTGTCCATGATGGCCTGCCAGGTCTTCTCCGGTTCGTCCGTGAAGACCAGCGCGGGATCGGCATCCACTACCATCCAAACGCCGGCGGCGAGTTCTCCCTCCAGTTGCTCGGGCGCCCAACCCGCGTATCCCAGGATCAGCAGGAAGCTATCGGGTCCCTGGCCCTCCGCGATACGGCCCAACATTTCCGCATCCCTGGACAGCGCGACTCCCTCGATCAACTCCACGCTGGATCCGGGCAGAGCTTCCGTGGAGTGAAGCACGAAAACGTTTTGCGGTTCCACCGGGCCTCCGTAATAAACCCAAGCCGCGTGTTCCTCCCGCGGTTCGGGAATCGGCATCCCTTTCACCAACTCTTTGAGACTTGCTTTCTGAACGCGGCGGTTGACCACCAAGCCCAGAGCTCCGTTCTCATCGTGCTCGGCGAGGAAAATCACGGTCTCGCGAAACCGGGGATCTCCCATGCGGGCGGAGGCGACCAGAAACTGTCCCGTCAGTCCCTCCTTCGCCCCGCGCACTTGGAGAAGCGGCGCGGCGACGGTCAGTATCAACGCTGTCGAAAGTGCGACGCAAAGGCGGGCGGCGATTCTCAAGGCGATCTCTCCAATGAGGGCCACTATAGCACGATCCGACGGGGGCGATCGGCGACTCTCTCGCGGTGGATTCCTCCACTTGCGGGTCCTGTTTGCCGCGGCTCATTGGGTCCCAGGCGGGAGTTGGAGTCAGGATTGGGAGCCGCCGAAACGTTCCAACAGTGCCCGTATCAACCGGCGGTCGTGGCGGCTCTCTTCGATGTGGCGGTCGAAACGCTCCCCCGAGCGTTCCAGCTCCAATCGAAGCTGCTCCATGTGCTCCGTCTGCCGCTCGATGAGGCTTCCGGCGCGATCGCTTCGCCGCTCATGAAGGAGCGCGACATCCTTGAGTTCCCCGATCTGCTCGCCGTGGGTGTGCGCGATCCGACTAAGTTCCCCGATCTGCTCGCCGTGGGTGTGCGCGATCCGACT
>CAYRCA010000347.1:0-5328 GCA_964422565.1 uncultured Acidobacteriota bacterium
CGACTTCGACCCATTGCCCTTCGACGCGGCGGCGGCGCGCGCCTTCGGCCGGGTGGCCGCCTCGCTTCGGCGGGCGGGACGCAAGACGCAGGCCCGCGCCTACGACGCCATGATCGCCGCCACGGCAATGGCCAAAGGTCTCCCCCTCTACACGTGCAACCCGGACGACTTCGCCGGGATCGACGGGCTCGAAGTCGTCGCGGTACCGGGCCCCCGGTCCACCGCCGGTGATCTCCCAGGTGACCGCAGGCCTCCGGATTCCGCGGCCTCACGCTAAACCGCCCTCTGGCGCCTTGACTGGCCGGCCGGACCTGTCCCCGTCCCTGTGGTAGAGTCCTGCCATGTCTCGCTCCAGCATTGGCTTCCTCCTGACCGTCGTGTGCGCCGCAAGCGGGCCGGCCCTGGCCGATGTCTCGATCCGACTCGAATCGGTCGCCTCTGGACTGTCCCAGCCGCTCTTCGCCACCCACGCCGGCGACGGATCGGGCAGACTCTTCATCGTCGAGAAGGGCGGCCGAGTCAAGATTCTTCGCGACGGCGCCCTGGTGGAAGCGTCGTTTCTGGATATCGCCGGAAAAGTCACCAACCAGGGAGAGATGGGTCTCCTCGGCCTCGCCTTTCATCCACGGTTCTCCGAAAACGGGCGGTTCTTCGTCAACTACGCCACCCAGGTGAACCCGCCGCGCCGGACGGTTGTCGCCGAATATCAGGTTGATCCCGTCAACCCCGATCGGGCGGAAGAGGCCGGCGAGCGGATCCTGCTGTCCTTCGAGCAGCCGGCCGGCAATCACAACGGAGGTATGCTGGCCTTCGGTCCCGATGGATTTCTGTACATCGGAACCGGCGACGGAGGGGGCGGAGGCGACCCGTTTCGCAACGGACAGGACCGAAGCACCCTGCACGGCAACATCCTCCGCATCGACGTGGACCGGGGGGACCCCTACGCGGTGCCTCCGGAGAATCCCTTTGTGGGCGAGGCCGGGGTTCGGGAGGAGATCTGGGCCTACGGCCTTCGGAACCCCTGGCGGTTCTCCTTCGACCGATTCACCGGACAGCTCTACGTGGCCGACGTGGGGCAGAACGCCTGGGAGGAGATCAATCTCGTGAACCGAGGCGACAACCTGGGCTGGCCCATCATGGAGGGGAACCAGTGCTACTCCGGAACCGCCTGCGATCCGAACGGATTGACTCCGCCCATCTTCGACTACCCTCATCCCGTGGGCCGATCGGTGACCGGGGGCTACGTCTACCGAGGAAGCCGGGGCACGCCGCTTTGGGGCTCGTACCTCTACGGCGACTACGTGACGGGCAGGGTCTGGGCTTTGACGCCCGGACCGGGGGGCTCCTGGACGAATCGCCTCTTGCTCGAGACCGGACGCTCCGTCTCCTCGTTCGGGGAGGACGAGGACGGGGCGCTCTATCTGGTTGATTTCGGAGGCGAGGTGCTACGCATCCACCTCCTTTCGCGGGCGCTGTTCGCCCAGTTCGCCGACGGCGCCTCGGAGGCGGGCCGGATCGTTTCCCGGATCGTCGTGGTCAACCCGGAGGGGCGGCCGCTGGAGGGTGTCCTGCGGGTGCGGTCTCGGGACGGGTCGAATAGGCCGATCGAGATCGCGGGTCACCTGGGGGACGAGTTTCCCCTCCTCCTTCCGCCCCACTCTTCCGTCAAACTGGAAACTTCGGGCGCTTCCGAACCCGTGTTCGTCGGATGGGCCGAGATCGAAGCCGACGGACCCTTCTCGGCGACCATCCTTTACTCCTTCGGGTCGGGGGTCGGCGAGGTTGCGGCCGAGGCCGGGCTGGCCCCCGCCGAAACGGCCCGGCGCTTCCTTTCCTTTGTGAGCCGGAACATTCCGGCCGGAATCGATACCGGCGTCGCGGTGGCCAACCCCGGAGGGAGTCGGATCACCGTGAACCTTGTACTGGCTTCGGAAGAGGACGTGGTCGCCGAGGCCGCCTTCGATCTGGAATCGGGAGAACAGAGGGCCGAGTTCCTGGGCGAGCGGTTTCCCGATCTGGATCCCCTCTTCGAAGGTACCCTCACCGTCTTCGCCACCGGCGACATGACGGCGACGCTGCTCAGGACCCTTGGAGGCGCGCCTCTCTCGAGTCTGCCTTTGACGGCCGCCAACCCGTGGAGCGCGGTGATCGGGACCCCGTCGGGCGTGGTGGCCGGGGCGGAGTGATAGGTCGCGGTTCCGGCTGGGGGTTGGGGACCGGGATGGGGTGGGCCGACTTTTGGCAACTCCTGCGGGGAATTTCCCACCGCAAAGCGCCGACGCGTCCGACATGTCCGACACGTCCGACCGGTCGGACACGTCGGATGGCTCCGCCCGCCCGCCGTCCGCCGCGCCTATTCCTCCAGTCTTGCCGTCTCCGCGGTCGCGGTCGAAGTTTCCACCACGGTGGCCCCGCTCCTGGGCCAGTCGGGCCGGCGGTTGACGCCGTCCCAGGCCAACCCGACGGCAAAGGCGAAGACCGCGATCGACGCCGCCATCACCACCTTGGTCGTGCTGAACCAGGGGGCGCGCAGGTGAACCGCCGCGGGCAGTTCGGGGACGGGCTCTTCCTCCTCCGATTCGGGAAACACACGCAGATACTTGACCGCCAGTCCGAAAAGGAGGAACCCCAGGGCAACGAGGCTCAAGGTCACCGACACCTCAACCCAGCTGGGAAGGTAGGCGACGCCGGCGGACCGCTCCAAACCGGTCAGACTCACGTTGAGCCGATTCAGGAGAAAGCCGGAGATCACCATGAGCGACGCGGCGAAAAGGCCGAAGTCGTTCCGGCGCACGACCGGTATCAGCAGGAGCAGGATGGGAGCGATGGCGCCGAGAAGAAGCTCCGCCTGGAACAGTCGCGCCTCGTAGGACGCCTCCAGTACCGTCGCCAAGGCGCCCCGGTTGATCAGATCCGCCAAGCGCAGGACCACGTAGAGGCCGAGGACCACCACGATGACCTTGCCGAGACCCGACAGCAGGTCCAGCTCGAGGCGCCGCCGAAAAGCCCGATGGCTGAGAAAGGACTCGAAGATGGTCATGGCGGCGCCCAGACCCACCGCCGAGACGAAGAAGAAGAGAGGGAGCCACGGCGAGTACCAGAAAGCGTGCAGCTTGCCGGGAATGATCAGGTAAAGCGACCCCAGCGAGGACTGGTGCAGCGTCGACAGGACGACGCCGAGGATCACCAGGGGAATCATGGCCGACTTGACCATCTTCAACGGCTTCGTCCAGCCCAGCCGCTCGAGCAGCATCGGGCTGAACTCCAGAGCCAGGACCGTGCTGTAGAGCATCACGCACCAGGCGACTTCGAACATCACGGAATGGGGGTTCCACATCACCAGGGGATGCCAGATCCGATCTCCCCGGCCCAGGTCGAAGATCAGGCCCACAACCACCAGACCGTATCCCAGAAAGGCGGTCAGGATCGCGGGCCGCACGATGGGTTCGAACCGCTTGATCCGGAAGACGTAGACGATGGCGCTGATGGTGAAGCCGCCCGCCGCAAGAGCGACGCCGCACAGGATGTCGAACCCGACCCAGAGTCCCCAGGGGAACTCGTCGCTCAGCGCGGTGGTGGCGCCGAGGCCCTGGGAGAAGCGAAGCCAGGTGCTGTAGAGCCCGGTCGCCAGGATGACGACCAGCACCAATCGCCAGAAGGTGACGCGCGGGAAGCCGGTGCTAGCGCCGATCATTGCGAGCCTCCTTTCCTTCCGCTCGGCGGACTTCCTCTCTTCGCTTGGTGATCCACCAGGTCCCGCTCAGAAACATCCCCGCAAAGACGCTGAAGGCGGGGATCTTCTCCAGAACCGCCCGGGTCAGATGGGGCAGCGGGGCCTTCCCCAGATTGGTGGGGAAACCCAGCCGTTCGAAGGGAACATCCGAGATCCAGAGGACCGAGGTGCCTCCGATATCGTCCAGCCCGTAGATGTAATCGACATAGGTGTCGGGGGATTCCGCGATGCGCCCGCGGGCCTCGGCGATCATCTCCTCCCGGTCGCCGAACAGAGTGGCGTCGAACGGGCATGCCTCGGAGCAGGCGGTAGGGCGTCCCTCCGCCAGACGGTCCGAGCACATGTGACATTTCTGGACCTTGGGGAGCGTCTGGTCCCACTCATAGCGGGGAACGCCGAAGGGACAAGCCTGCATGCAGTAACGGCATCCGATGCAGCGACTCTCGTGGTAGACCACCGGGCCCGCCGCCGTCTTTTCGAAGGCGCCAACGGGACAGACGGACACACAAGTCGGCACCTCGCAGTGCATGCAGAGATGTCGAACGTAGCGGTCCTCCACCTCCTCCAACACGGTGAACGTGTTGGAGGAAAGGCGGTCCTCGAGAAAGTCGCGCGTCGTCTCGGGCAGCCCGTTTCGCTCTTTGCACGCCTCATAGCAGTCTCCGCAGCCGACGCACTGCGCGATGTCGATCAGCAAAGCCTTTCGGCGAAGTTCCTGAGTCATGGATCCCTCCTGAATTCGAGTCGTTCGACCGCACGGGGAGTTCGGAGGACGCGACCGGGCGGGACCGCCGATCCGTCGGATCGGGGCGTCCTGGCCGCCCCCAAACCGGTCACCGGCGCCCGTCGTCCTCTTCCATGAGGAACCGGGCCTCGAACTCGGCCCAGGTCCGGTCGTCTATGAACTCCAGGGCTCCGGCTCTGAGCCTGCCCCCGTCCGGCATCACCGGACCCAGGGCCGGATCGCGGGGGGTTCGCTCGAGCAGGAAGTCCTGCACCCGCTGGAGCTCGAAGCGAATCCACTCGCGGGCCTCACTTCCAATCCTGAGGAGCCTCGCGTCCCGCTCGAGGCGCGTGGGATCGAGTCTGCAGACCCACTTGTCATAGGGTTCCCGCAGGAGATCGTCGGCCGACTGCGCCAACGCGACGTTCACCGCGCTTACGGTCCCCTCGAGGGGCGCCGCCATCGTCACGATGCGCTCGCCCTGCCGCAGGCCGAACAACTTTTCACCCCGGCGAACGGTGCGCCCGACTTCGGGCAACTCCAGCGAGTCCACCCGGCCGATCAGACCGCTTACGAGTGAGTCCAGGCCGATCCGTGCGCCCCGCGTTCCCAGGTCCACCCACGTATGACGACCCAGGTAGAGCCCGTCGGGAACCATTGGATCGGCGAAGGCCCCCCGGTGCTCCGTCGCGCCAACGGCGGTCGCCCGCTCACTGCGGGCCTGGGCGTACTGGACGATCCCGTCGATCAGGACCAGCGCCAAGACAGTCAGGACCACAAGTAATGCAACCACAGCATCCTCCTCTCGTTCCCCTCGGTGAACAAGGGGGAGCGTCGAATCGCTCGCGTTGTTTTTCTATGCAGTTCGGTC
>CAYRCA010000348.1:0-5321 GCA_964422565.1 uncultured Acidobacteriota bacterium
CGGGTTTCGGGATCGATCTCGGCTGTTGATTTTTTTGGTCAGGAATGAGGAGTGAGTGGCCACGAACGGGGCGCACCCGCCGCCGAGGGTCCGGGGGGTCCGACAAGCGCCCGGAACGGAGCGCCCGGTGAGCAAGCGGCACCGAGTGTTCGCTGTCTGCTGCCCGCCCCTCTATTCGGTGGAAAGTAGGCAAGAAGAATGAGCGGTCTTGCGGATCGGATCAGAGATGCGGGAGTCGTCGGGGCGGGTGGCGCCGGGTTCCCCACCCATGTGAAGCTGGCGTCCCGCGCCGAATGGTTTCTCGCCAACGGCGCCGAGTGCGAGCCGCTGCTCCACAAGGACCGCGAGCTGATGGTCCACTTCACCGCCGAGATCCTGGAGGGACTGGGCCTGGCCGTGAAATCGGTGGGGGCGGCTCATTCGGCCGTCGGCGTCAAGACGAAGAACCGCGACGCCGTGGCCTCCCTTCGCCGCGCGGCGGAGGGTAGAGGGATCCAGGTCTCGGAGTTCGGCGACTTCTATCCGTCCGGTGACGAGTACGAGCTGGTCCACTCCATCACCGGCAGGCTGGTGCCCCCGGGAGGAATTCCGCTGGATGTGGGCGTCGTCGTCAACAACGTGGAAACGCTCTACCAGGTGTGCCGGGCGGCCCGGGGGGAGGCCGTTACCGAGACGTTTCTCACCGTCGCGGGGCTGGTTCGCCGTCCCCGAACCCTTCGGGTCCCCGTGGGAATGCGGATGGCGGAGGTTATCGATCTGGCGGGAGGTCCCACCATCGACGACTACGCCGTCATGGACAGCGGCGTGATGATGGGGAAGTTGGTTTCCGACCTGGACCAGCCGGCAACCAAGACCACGGCGGGCCTGATCGTTCTGCCCCGCTCCCACAGCCTGATCCGAAGATTGGAGACCTCGTCCACGGCCCAGGCGCGGATCGGCAAGTCCGCCTGCGATCAGTGCAGCTACTGCACGGAATTGTGCCCCCGCTACCTGCTGGGCTACGACATCCAGCCCCACGCCGTCATGCGGAGCCTGGGTTTCAGCGCCACCGGGTCGGAGATCTGGAATCGGTACGCGCTCCTCTGCTGCGGGTGCGGCATCTGTACCCTTTACGCCTGCCCCGAGAACCTGTTCCCCCGCGAGGCCTGCCTGGAGGGAATTGGCGATCTGAGGGCCGCCGGCCGGGGGAAGTGGGAAGGACCCACCGACGTCCGCGTCCATCCCATGAAGGAGTACCGCCGGGTGCCCATGTCCCTGCTCATGCGAAAACTGGGGGTCGACCGTTATGACGCGGCGGCGGGTTGGGAAGAAGTCGAGGCGCGGCCGCCCGTCGTCCGCATTCCCCTGAGGCAGCATGCGGGCGCGGCCGCCAGACCGGTGGTGAGCCTCGGGGACAAGGTGCGTCGGGGACGGTTGCTGGGCGAGATTCCCGACGGGGAACTCGGGGCGCGGGTGCACTCGAGTATCGAGGGGCGCGTCACCCGCATCGAGGATTACGTCGAGGTGGAGAGGGTCTGAGATGAACGCCATCGGTTTAGTCGAACTGAACAGTATCGCCTCGGGATTCGCCGCGGCCGACGCCATGCTCAAGGCGGCCGACCTCCAACTGATCCTGTCCCGCACGATCTGCGCCGGCAAGTTCATGGTTATTGTCGGCGGCGACGTGGCCGCCGTGCGCGCGGGCGTCGAGGCGGGCCTCCAGGTCTGGGAGGGAGCGGTTATCGACTCCATAGTGATTCCCAACGTTCATTCCGCGGTGTTTCCCGCCATCGCCGGCACCAACGAGGTGAAGACCGGGGGAGCGCTCGGGATTCTGGAGGCCTTCTCGGTGGCCTCCCTCATCGAGGGAGCCGACGAGGCCGTGAAGACGGCGAAGGTTGAACTTATCGAAATCCGCTTGGCCATGGCGTTGGGCGGGAAGGCTTTCGTCACCCTGACGGGGGACGTGTCGGCGGTCCGGGCGGCGGTAGACGCCGGGGCGGAGCGCATCGGGGAGAAGGGGCTGCTGGTGAACCAGGTGGTTATTCCCTCTCCGGATCCGCAATTGTATCGGGAGCACATCTGAGATGGAGAGGGAGGTTTGGGCGGCGCGGGGTTCGTCCGGTGAGGCGCGAGGGGGGAGTGCATTCCCCGCCGGAGCGTCATCGGCCGGAGGACGCGAATTTTCGGCCCTGGTCGAGGCGGTAGTCCGCGAAGTTCTCGGCTCCATCATGCCGGACCGCGACCGGATGGTGCCGGTGGGCGTCTCGGCCCGCCACATGCATGTCACCCAGGAGAATCTGGAAAAGCTCTTTGGTCCCGGCCATCAGCTGACCCGGATGAGGGATCTGGGCCAGCCTGGGGAGTTCGCGGCGGAGGAGACGCTGACGGTGGTCGGACCCAAGCGGCGTACACTAGACGTTCGCATCCTGGGTCCGGTCCGGCCCATTACGCAAGTGGAGCTGTCCTATTCCGACGGCGTCCATCTGGGGGTGAATCCACCCCACCGCCTTTCGGGCAACATCGAGGGCTCGGCACCCCTGGTCCTGGTCGGACCCAGCGGGGTCGTCCACCTGAAGGAGGGGGCGATCCGGGCCAAGAGACACATTCACGTCAATCCTCGGGATGCCCGGCGCCTGGGCGTGCGCAACGGTCAGACGGTCAGCGTTCGGACCTCCGGGGAGTTGAGTGTCACCTTCCACGACGTGGTGATCCGCGAAGGGGAGAACCTGAATCTGCAGATGCATATAGACACCGACGAGGCCAACGCCGCCGGGCTACGCTCCGGGGACCTGGTGGAGATGCTGGCGCCCGATGGTGTCGAGGGGTAGAAGCGATGGCGGAAATCGACAATGAAGTGGTGAGGACCATCGTGCGGCGCGTCCTCTCCGAGCTTGGGGAGGCGGAACCTCAGTCCCAGGGGAAGACAACCTCTCGGGGGGAAGGGGAGGCTCCGTCTCCCGCTCCGGCCTCGCGGATCGTGGTGAGAGGCCGACTTCCCGGCGAGCCTGTGTCTGCGGTCCGGTCGCACCCGGGTGTCTTCGACGATATTGGCGACGCTGTGGAGGCCGCGGCGGCCGCCCAGAAGCTCTGGTCTGACACGCCGCTGGGCGTGAAGGCCGGCGTGATCCAAGCCTTGCGTGACGCCATGCACCGCCATGCCGAGGAGTTCGCCCGAATGGCCCATGCGGAGACCGGCATGGGGAGGGTGGAGGACAAGATCCTCAAGCACCGCAACGCCGCCGACGCCACTCCCGGGCTGGAGGATCTCGCCTCCCGGAGCTTCTCCGGAGACCGGGGGTTGGTGGTGGAGGAGTACGCTCCTTACGGGGTCGTCGGGGCGGTCACCCCGTCCACCCACCCGATTCCCGTGCTGCTGAACTCGATCATCATCATCATCGCCCCGGGAAACGGGGCGGTGTTCAACGTTCATCCCGCGGCCAAGCGCGTTTCGGCCCATGCCATGGAGATCTTCAACCGGGCCATCATGTCCGAGGGCGGCCCCCCGAATCTGGTGTCCATGGTGCGGGAACCGACTTTGGAGAGCCTTCGGAAGCTCTTCGGCCACCCCTCCGTCTCTCTTATCGCGGCCACGGGAGGACCGGCCGCCGTCGAGGCCGCGTTCAAGTCGGGAAGGAAAGTGATCGCCGCCGGACCTGGAAATCCCCCGGTCCTGGTGGACGAGACCGCCTGCCTCGACCGGGCCGCCGAGCAGATCATCCTGGGCGCGGGATTCGACAACAACATTCTCTGTATCGCCGAGAAGGAAACGTTCGTGGTGGAGTCGGTCTTCGACCGCTTCATGCAGGCCATGGAGAAGGCCGGCGCCGTCCGGCTCAACCGGCTGCAGATCCAGTCCCTGACGGAGAGGGCTTTCGAGCAAACCGATGGCGGGCACTGGGTTGTCAGTCGGGAGTTGGTCGGGAAAAACGCCGCCGTTCTCGCCAGAGCCGCCGGAAGGCTGACCCTGAACGACGACGTTCGTCTGCTGTTCGGGGAAACCGAGTTCGACCACCCTTTTGTCCAGGAGGAGCAGATGATGCCCTTCATGCCGGTGGTTCGGGTGCAGGACGCGCGAGAGGGAATCGACCGGGCGGTGAAGGCGGAACATGGCTTCGGCCACACCGCCATGATTCACTCCAACCACCTCGAGACCATCACGGCCTTTTCGCGGGCGTTGGACACCAGCATCGTGGTCGTCAACGGGTCGAGCCTGGCGGGTAACGGCCCTCCGGCGGGAGAGGGTTACTTCTCCCATACAATCGCCCGTCCCACCGGCGAGGGGGTCTGTACGCCGCGCGATTTCGCCAGGATCCGTCGGATTTGCAGCTACAAGTCGCTGAGAATCGTGTGATTGCTTTGAGATCGAAAAAACCAACCGTAAAAGGAGAGACAAGAAATGTCGAAAGAAGCGTTGGGTCTGATTGAAACCCGGGGTCTGGTGGGAGCGATTGAGGCCGCCGACGCCATGGTCAAGGCCGCCCAGGTCGAACTGTTGGGCCGGGACCAGGTGGGGGGGGGTCTGGTGACCGTGATGGTTCGGGGGGACGTGGGTGCCGTCAAGGCGGCCACCGACGCCGGAGCGGCCGCAGCCGAGAAGGTGGGCGAGTTGGTCTCGGTCCACGTGATTCCCCGGCCTCACGCCGATGTTGAGGCGATTCTACCGTCGAAGGCGGCGAAGTAAGGACTGAACAGCCATGAGCTCGAGCCTTTATACCCTTCGGCGGGAGATCGTCGAAGCGGGCAGGCGCGTCTACAACCGGAATTTTGTGGCCGCCAACGACGGCAACATCAGCGCGCGCGTCGACGCCAAGCGGGTGCTCATCACGCCCAGCGGGGTAAGCAAAGGGTTCCTCAAGCCGGAAGACCTTATCGTCATAGACTGTGAGGGAAAGGTGCTGGCAGGCGGGGGGAAACCCTCCTCCGAGCTGTTCATGCACCTGAGGATCTACAAGGAACGGCCCGACATCAACGGCGTTTGCCACGCACACCCCCCCCAAAGCCCCCCGCCTCCGCCCCAGCGGGGTTTCCCCTTCCCCATGGGGTCTTGCCGGAAGTCTTGTCCACGCTGGGCGGAATTCCACTGGCGGAGTACGGCACCCCGGGAACCGAGGAGTTCTTTGAGCCGGTTCTGAAGTACCTGAAAGACTATGACGCCTTCCTGCTGGAGAATCACGGCGCCTTGACCATCGGGCCGGACGTGATGAGCGCCTACTACCGGATGGAGACGCTGGAGCACTTCGCCCATATCGCTCTGGTTGCCATCCAGTTGGGCAAGCTTCAGACTCTGAAGGAGTCGGACGTGCGGAAGCTGATCGGCTTGCGGGAGCGGTTCGGGATCA
>CAYRCA010000349.1:0-5313 GCA_964422565.1 uncultured Acidobacteriota bacterium
CTTGCCGATCCGGCGCTCGGCCTGGACCCGCGCCGCCCAGCCTTCGCTGCCCACTCGCAGGGAACTGGAGGCCTGGCGGGTATAGCCGGATCCGGGGTTCGAGCGCCCGGACCGGATGTTATACTGGCCGGACCGCGAAGCGGCCCCCCATCGCCGAAGAAGAGTCACGAAGGAGAGTCATGTCCCTGCATCAACTGGCGGGAAAGCCCGCGCCCGAGTCCATTCTAGTTAACGTGCCCCGCTTGATCAGCGACTATTTCAGCAGGCATCCGGATGCGGACCGCCCCGAGCACCTCGTCTCCTTCGGAACTTCGGGACACCGGGGAACAGCGGGGCGGAGAACCTTCAACGAGGATCACATCCTGGCCGTCAGCCAGGCGATCTGCGACTATCGCCGGTGGCGGGGCATCGACGGGCCCCTGTATCTCGGAAGGGACACCCACGCCCTGTCCGAACCGGCCCAGGTGACCGCGATCGAGGTTCTCATCGCCAACGGGGTCGATGTCCTGGTGGCTCACGATCTGGGTTACACGCCGACTCCCGCGGTTTCCCACGCGATTCTCAGCTTCAACCGCAACCGCCGCTCGGGTCTCGCCGACGGCGTCGTGATCACGCCTTCCCACAATCCCCCCGAGGACGGGGGGATCAAGTACAACCCGCCGCACGGCGGCCCGGCCGACACCGACGTGACCCAATGGATTCAGGATCGGGCCAATCAGCTGCTGCGGGACGGCGGCCGCGAGGTGAAACGGATCCTCTACGAGAGGGCTCTGGAACGGGCTCGACGCTTTGACTTCGTCTCCGCCTACGTCGGCGAACTGGACTCCGTCATCCGCATGGACGTAATCCGCTCCTCGGGCTTGCGCGTCGGCATCGATCCCATGGGCGGCGCCGGGGTGGACTACTGGGACCCCGTCGCCGACCGCTTCGGGCTGTCGCTGACGGTCGTCAACCGCTCCGTGGACCCGACCTTCCGCTTCATGACGGTGGACTGGGACGGGAGAATCCGCATGGACTGCTCCTCTCCGCACGCCATGGCCGGATTGATCGGGCTTAAGGATCGGTTCGACATCGCCTTCGGAAACGACTCCGACTTCGACCGCCACGGGATCGTGACCCCGACCGAGGGTCTGATGAATCCCAATCACTACCTGGCGGTCGCCATCCGGTATTTGTTCCGCGACCGGGACGGCTGGCGGGCGGACGCGGCGGTGGGGAAGACCCTGGTGAGCAGCGGCATGATCGACCGCGTGGCCCGGGGTCTGGGCCGCCGGCTGTCGGAGGTGCCGGTCGGATTCAAATGGTTCGTGGAGGGCCTGGCCGACGGGTCCTACGGATTCGGCGGCGAGGAAAGCGCCGGCGCCTCCTTCCTGAGGCGGGACGGCACGGTGTGGACGACCGACAAGGACGGCATCATCCTTGGCTTGCTGGCGGCCGAGATCACAGCCGCCACGGGAAGGGACCCGGCGGAACACTACCGGGACCTGGAGGGGGAGTTCAGCGCTCCCGTCTACGAGAGGATCGACAGCCCCGCCAGCCGCGAGCAGAAGGAGGTCCTCAGGCGGATCTCGCCGGAGCTGGTGGAGGCCGAGAAGCTGGCCGGCGAACCCATCCTGGCGAAGCTTACGCGCGCGCCCGGCAACAACGGCGAGATTGGCGGCCTCAAGGTGGTGACCGAGAACGGATGGTTCGCCGCGCGCCCCTCCGGAACCGAGGATGTGTACAAGCTTTACGCCGAGAGCTTCCGGGGTCCGGAACACCTGAAGCGGATCCAGGAGGAGGCCGGCGAGATCGTCCGACGCGCCTTCCAGGCGGCGGGCGTCTGATTCGAGGCGACTTCCGGACTCGTCCCGCGACCAGACGCCGAGTCCACGCGGCGGGCCCGACGCTCGGTAGAGCCTCCCCGACTCCGTGCCGGGTCGTCACCCCTCCGCTCGTCCCCGACCTCGACGGAGGTGACTTGTGCTAGACTTTGATCCTCTCGATGAGCGAAGAGCGAAAACCGAGGGAGGAGCAAGCCCTCCAGCCGACGTACGTTCTGGCGCCCGGCTATTATCCCGAGTTCGAGCCGGACGACCAGGTGAGTTTGGGGGATTACATCCGCGTCCTCTGGAAACGGCGCAAGCTCATTCTGTTGGTCACCCTGGGTTGCGCACTGGCCGCGTTTCTGGCCGGTCAACTGCTCCCCCCCTCCTACGAAGCCAGGGCGACGCTGCTGGTCCAGCGTCCCATCTTCATCACAGGGCTACGCCCCGAACCCCTGGGCGTCGAGACCTACCGGACTATCGTGGATTCCGACTTTGTGAAGGACGCCGTTAGACGGAAGTTGGTGGACGATGGATCCCTGCGGCCTGATGAAAGTCTGGGATCGCTTGCCACCGAGATCTACACGAGCCGGGTGCGGGATCAGACTCACAGCCCCGTCATCGATCTGGTGGTGCGGGCCGGGACTCCCCGGAGGGCGGCTCTCGTGGCCGACACCTGGGCGGAGGTCGCGGTACGCGAGAGCGCCGGTCTGGCGACTCGGGGCAAGGTGGGGACCCTGGAGTTGATCCAGCGGGAATACCCCTCCACGAAGGATCGCCTGAGCCTGCTGGAGGCCGATCTGAAGGCTACCCAGGATCGCTTCGACCGTGAGATACGCGACTTGGAGAACCACTGGGATGCCCGGATCGCGGAGTTCGGCAGCGAGTGGAATCTGGATGTTCTTCGGGAGCAGGCGAAGGCGCTGAGTGGGAAGCTGACCGAGGACATCGTCCGTTTGAGGGGTCTTGCTCTCGAAATCAGCGAGGCGGGGGACAGCCTGGACCAGCTCAAGAAGGAGATTCAGGAACACCCCCAGTTCATCGTCCTCTCCAAGGCCATCACCGACGACGCCCTGTGGGAGCGTATCGGCCGGGACCTGGGGGGCGAGGCGGCGGACGAGTTGCAGAGCCTTCGGCTGCGAAGCGAAGAGCTGAACCCGGTGTACCAGTCCTTGTTGCAGAACCTGGCCGACACGCAGGTGCGGTACGACACCCTGGTGCCCCAGGAACGGCATCTGCGGGAGTTGATCGCCGAACAGGAGGCGGAGCTTCGGGAGCTCAACCGGCTCATCCTGACGAAAGGTGCCGAGTTCCGGCGACTTGAACGGGAGCGAGACATCCAGTTGACGCTTCGGGAGCGGGAGCGCGAGTTCCAGGTGGAGGAACTGGGTCGAGAGGTCTCCACCTCCCGGGAGACCTTCAGCAACTTGGCCGGAAAGTGGGAGGAGGCCCGGTTGGCGCAGGCCGAACAGGACGAGGACATCAAGATCGGGGCCTTGGCGGTCGAACCTCGTAACCCGGTGTCTCCCCGCCCTCTGTTGTACACGGCCGTGGCGTTCGCCGCCGGGTTGATGCTGTCCCTGATGCTGGCGTTCCTCGTGGAGTTCGTGGGTACGGGGGCCCTGGGCGACGAGCGCTCCGAAAGGGGCCGCGCCTCCTACTCCCCGGTGACGCTCCACGAAGGGGCTCGAAGGGCCTCGAAGGGACCGGCCTGATTTGACCCGATCCAGGAAGGCCGCGGCTCGGGCGAAACGTCTGGTGAACTGAACCCTCAAGCAACCGATTGCGCACGGATTCCGGCGACTGGGTTTCCGCCGCGCCCAAGGCTCCAAACCAACTTCGTGTAATCCCGCGGCTTGGAAATTGACGGCCGAAGACCGCGGTGTTCCTTGGCGTGCCTTCGTAGACCTTCGTGAACAATAACCTCATTCACCATTCACCTCTGTCCGGGTTGAAGCCTTCGCGCCTTTGGGCATAGAATACCTGTTTCCAACTGAGGTGGGCGTAGCTCAGTCAGGTAGAGCACAGGGTTGTGGCCTCTGTGGCCGTGGGTTCAAGTCCCATCGCCCACCCCACTCCCCCCCCTCCCGTCAATCGGGCAGAGAGCGGTGAGCGGGCAGCAGACGGTGCCTGCTCGCTGCCGCTTTGAGCCCCGCCGGGATTGTTCCCGCCCGGCAGGGTGTTCCGCGACCGGGAGCGTACCAACCCACGAGCCGAGCCGAGGCACCACGGCAGGTCGCGGCTCGGCCGAAACGGAGCCTCGCTTTTTTTAATCGGCCGCATTGCGGACCGAACCCGATATCGGTAGGCTGGAACGCATTTCACAAGGCATCGAATTCTTCGGAGGGGTAGGACTCGTGAGCGATCATCCGGGCCGACGGGGAGGCGAGGAATACAAAGAGGTCACAGCGGTCCAGGAGGACCGGGAGGCGATTCGCCGGGCGCGGGAGAGAGGCGGATTGGCGACGCTGGGTACTTTCGTCAAGCTTTCGGGACCCGGCTGGCTGCAGAGCGCCATCACCCTGGGCGGAGGATCGCTGGCCGGAGCGCTCTATCTGGGTGTTTTGGGGGGGTATAGCCTCCTTTGGGTGCAGCCGCTGGCGATGATCATGGGCGTGATCATGCTGTCGGCGATCGGCTACGTGACGTTGTCGACGGGCCGACGGCCCTTCGAGATGATCAACCGGGAGGTCAACCCGGTTCTGGGCTGGGGCTGGGCTCTGGGCGCGTTGGTGGCCAACATGGTGTGGATACTGCCCCAGTTCGCCATGTCCACGGCCGCCGCCCAGCAAAGCCTGATGCCCGGTGTTTTCGGCGCCCAGGCGATGGCCGATGTGACGGCCAAGCTCATTCTGGTGACCCTTCTGGCGGCGGCGAGCGCCACGGTGGTCTGGTCCTACGGCTCGGGCGGCCGCGGGGTGAAGATCTTTGAGTTGATCCTGAAGCTGATGGTCGCGGTCATCGTGCTCTCCTTCTTTGGGGTCGTCATCCGCATGAGTCTGGGCGGAGCGCTGCCGTGGGGCGAAATCTTTCGAGGGTTCATTCCCGACGTGAGCATGCTGTCCCAACCGGCCGCCGCCTATGCGCCGTTTCTGGACGCGGTGGACGCGCAGTTCCGCGAGTTCTGGTCGAGCCGAATCGTTGCCGACCAGCGGGACTTCATGATCACGGCGGCGGCGGTGGCCGTGGGTATCAACATGACCTTCCTGATGCCCTATGCCTTGCTCAAGCGCGGCTGGAACAGTGAGTTCCGCGGATTGGCGATCTTCGACCTGTCGACCGGCATGTTCATCCCCTTTCTGCTGGTGACCGGATGCGTGGTGATCGCCTCGGCGGCCCAGTTTCATACCCGCCCGGCGGAGGGGCTGGCGGTGGAGTTGCGCGAGGGGGAGACGGCGGTCCAACCGGTGCCGGCCATCCTTCGGGGATACGAGGAGATCGCCCGGGCGCGGGTCAGGGCGGAGCTGGGCGGCGTCGCATTCGCCGCGCTGACGGCGGAGGAGATCGA
>CAYRCA010000350.1:0-4050 GCA_964422565.1 uncultured Acidobacteriota bacterium
GGGACCGACGCCTGGGACCCGAGGCCGCCGCCAGGGAGCTTGTTCGATGTCGCATGGAGTCCGGGGGCCCGGTTACCGCGACCGGCCTGGCGGAATGGCTGGCGATTCCGGAATCCGTGGTCGAATCGGGCCTGGCCGCTCTGGAGGGGCAGGGGCAGGTGCTCCGAGGCCGGTTCACGCCGGGTCGCACGGCTGTGGAGTGGTGCGACCGGCGCATCCTGGCCCGCATTCACCGGGTCATGTTGGGACGCCTCAGACGGGAGATCGAACCCGTCACGGCGGCGGATTTCATGCGCTTCCTGTTTCAGTGGCAGCACGTTGTACCCTCTGCCCGATTGCACGGGTCCAAAGGGTTGCGCTTGGTTCTGCGCCGGCTCCAGGGATTCGAGGCACCCGCGGCCGCCTGGGAGCCCTTCATCCTGGCCCGCCGACTGGCCGACTACAAGCCGGAATTCCTGGACCAGCTGTGCGTCTCGGGGCAGTTCGCCTGGGGAAGGTTGGGCCGTCCCCATCCTTCCGAAGAGGCCGACGCGCCGTCCGCCCGTGTTCGACCCACCCGGCTGGCGCCGATCGCCTTCTTCGAGCGGGGGCACATGGCCGATTTTCTTGGGTTGCGCGGCGCGGCCCCGGAGCCCGAGTGGAGGCCGACCGTGTCCCATGCGGCCCGGACGGTGCTGGAGGCGTTGGAGCACTGGGGCGCGAGTTTCGTGGGAGACCTGGTGCGGGCGACGGGCCGACTGCCGCTAGAGGTGGAGGAGGGCTTGTGGGAGTTGGTCGCGCTGGGGTTGGTGACCGCGGACGGCTTCGACAACCTTCGCGGCCTCATCGACCCCAGACGTCGCTTGGCGAGTCGACACCGATTGAAACGCGGGGGACGGTCCGCGCCGGTGCCCTCCATGGGTCGCTGGGCGCTTTTGCGACCGCCGGTCGAAGAACGGACCGCAGCCCTCGCCGCCGATGTGGAGCCGTCCGCGACCGCGAGTTTCGCTTTCCAGCTACTGCGCCGATGGGGAGTCGTTTTCAGGGCCCTGCTGACGAGGGAAGGCTTGGCGCCGCCCTGGCGAGACCTCCTCTCCATTTACCGCCGGATGGAGGCCCGGGGCGAGATCCGCGGAGGACGTTTCGTGTCCGGGTTCGCCGGCGAGCAGTTCGCCCTTCCCGAAGCGGTCGAGGCCTTGCGCGGCATCCGGCGGCGGGAACCCGACGACGCCGTGGTTTCGGTTTCGGCCGCCGATCCGCTCAATCTGCTGGGTATCGTCCTGCCGGGGCCGCGGGTGCGTACCCATCCCGAGGCGATCCTCAACTTCCGGGGCGGGTTGCCCGTCGAAGAAGACCGCCCCATCGGCGCCGGTGCCTGAGGAGGGACGACTGGTGGAAAGCATTCTTCGACGCCGAATACGTCCGCCTGTGGGGACAGAGCGAACTCTTGGGCTCCGTTGCCGAGCAGGTGGAGGGGCTCGGGTCGCTTCTCGGACTTCGGGAGGGCAGCCGAATTCTCGATGCTCCCTGTGGATCGAGGAGTCCGAGGTGGGGGAGGAAGGCCGGTCGGGGACCGTCGAAGGGGAGGTCGCGCAATGAAGCTCATCCAGCGGCCTCCTCGTCCTTCCGTTGAAGCCCAATGAGAACAACCGGCCCCGGGAGTCTCCGCCCAAACCGAGGCAGGGGCCGCCGCCATGTCATCAAGGGGTGCTAACATATTTCTTTCCGCCCCGAAAGTTGCCCCATGGGTTTGAAGATCATTCAGTCGGCATCCTTCCGAAGTCTACTGGATGAGTTGATGGGTCGCGTCGTCCGGGCGGCGGGGAGCGACCCTTGGACACCCCGCTGGGTGTTGACCCCGACGGCGACCGTGGCGGCGCGGCTGCGGACCCGACTCGTTGGGGAGGCGGGGGAACGTTCCCTGGGCAACCTTCGAGTCCTGCCCCTTTCCCGCCTGGCCGATCGCCTTTGCGAAACGCTGTTCGGCGGCGCCGATCCCCGGTGGAGCCCCTTTCTGGATCTCCTCCTCCTGGATCTGCTGGAGAACGGTCCGGCCGAGATTGTGCCGGACCCTCTCCGCAAGATGCCTGAGAGTTACCGGCTGCTGGTCCCGACGCTCCTCGATCTCGCGGACGGCGGCTTTGGCCCCGATCAGGCCGATCCGCTGCTGGAGGTGGCGTCGGAGCAGGATGTGGGCGAGTTGACCCGGAGGACTCTCCGTTTCCACGCGGCCTGGACCCGGCTTCTGACCACCGCCGATTATGGCTGGCAGCCCCTCCAGCGGGCGCGGCTGATCGAGTGGATTCAAACGGCGTCGGAGCGGAAACTGGATCGCGCTCTGGGTGGGGAGGAGGGCGGCCGTCCCGAGGCTTTCCTGTACGGATTCTATGACTTCACCGACCTCAACATCGAGTTGATCGTGGCCCTGGCGTCTCGGATTGTTGTTGAGGCATATCTGCCCGGAGCGGATCATGCCGGCTTCGATTTCGCAAACGCCGTGTGTCGGGACCTCGCGATACGGGCGCGCGACGTCGACTCGATCCAGCTAAAGTCATCCGATCCGGTCACCGAGTTCCTGCTGAACTCCTTCCCGCCCGCCCGACCGCCCGAGGCTCCGCCCGCCTTCCTTAGCCGGCAGCGGGTCTCGAGCCGATTCGCGGAAGCCCTCTCCGCGGCGGTGCGCGTCCTCACCTGGTGCGAGGGACCGGAGGCGATGGGGCCTCACGAGATCCTGATCGTCGCCCCGGATCTGGAACCCTACTCGGCCGATCTCAGGCGAGCCTTTGAGGACTTCGCCATTCCCCTCGCCCTGGTCGACCTGGACGACTCACAGGAGGGCCCGGCCCGACCGCTGCGCATGTTGAGGAGAATCTGGGATGACCGGGCGCCGGCCGAATGGGTGCTCACCTACCTGCGGGAGTATCCGGAGTTGGCTCGGCGTCGGAAGGTGGATGTGGACAGCTTCGAAAGGAAGGTCCGACGTCTTGGGCTGGGCGGCGGCTTCGGATGGCGGACGCTACGAGAGTTCGCCGGGAGTCGGTCTTGTTTTCTGGAGGCGGCTGGAGTGGAATTGACGGCCTCCGAGATCCGCCTCGTTGAGGAAATCGTTCGGGCGTGGGTCGAGGGGACGCGCCCCGACCATCCGCTTGAGCTCTCCTCGGCCGCCGCCCTTCTCCGCCTCCTTTCCGACTGGCTGCCCGATCCGGAGTTGCTGGTCCCTCTGACCGAGGAACTCGAGGCGTTCGGCCGCGTGAGGCCGTCGACTCGACTGGCGCCGGGGAGGGCGTTGGATATCGCGCTGCGAACGGTCTCATCCGAGCCCCGCCCGGGTCGGGTCGATGGCCCGGCCGTAGTGGCGGCATCCGTCATGCGGGCCAGAGGTCTGACCGCACGCGGGATAATCCTGCTTGGGTTGAGCGCCGACGCCTTTCCCCGGCGTGTGGAGGAGGACACCTTGCTGCCCGACGCCGCGAGGGCCAGGCTGACGGGCAAGGCGGGCGTCCTCGGTCACCGGCTGCCGGTGAAGGGGAGGGTGCTGGACGAGATGGCCCTTCTCTTCCTCCTGCTGAACGCATCGGCCGAGCGCGTCCACTGGGTCATCCCGGAAACGGATGAACACGGTAAGGCCGTGGCGCCCACACCCTGGGTCCAGCACTATCTGCAGCGATGGGCTCCCGAGGACGGGCCGTGGCGGAGAATCCCCCGCGGTCCCGCCGAACAAGCCCGGTGGCTCCACCGACTGGATCCGGAGAAGGGGTCCTTTCTGCCCTCCGCGCACGCGGTCTTCATCGGGTCGAGACGGGACCCTCCTCAAGAGGCCCCGGCCGCGCGGCATCAGGCATCGGATCTTGGGCGGGAGCAGGACGCCACGGGGAGGGGGATCTCCGGCTCCCTGGTCGGCGCACGCAAGAGAACGGTCAGCGTCACCCGTCTCGAGCGGTTGGCGCGCTGTCCGTTCCGGTACTGGGCGGAGGCGGGACTCCGGTTGCGCACCCTCGAGCCGCTCACCGCGGACGGGCGGCTGCATCCCCGCGAACGAGGCAGTCTCCTCCACGAGTGTCTGGAGGAGAT
>CAYRCA010000350.1:4060-5266 GCA_964422565.1 uncultured Acidobacteriota bacterium
GCCGGGAGAAGGGGTTGCCGGTCAGCGCGGCGGCCGATTCCATCTCCTCCCTGTGGGAGGAGCGCGCCGGCCGGGCGGTGCGAGCTCAGACGGCCTTCCTGCCGCCGGTGTTGGCCGGGGCTGTTCGGTGGGAGGCGGAGCGGACGCTTCGAGCTTACTTCCGAGCCATCGCCGACGGGAGTTGCCGGGATGGAGTCCCGTTGCTGACCGAGTCGAGTTTCACCCGCCGCGTCGAAGGAATACCCCTCCTGACGTTGACGGGGAAGGTGGATAGAATGGATCTCCGCGGCGACGGCCGGAACGTCGTGGACTACAAGAGCGGCCGTTGTCCCTTCGACTCGAAGCCCGCCGAGTCGCCGGAGTTCGGTTTGGGATTCCATCTGCAGCCTCTCCTCTACCCCTGGCTTCTGGAGGAAACACAGGGTACGGGCCGGATCCGGTTCTCTTATGTCTATCTCGGCGGAGACCGGCCCAAAGAGGTCGAGATCGAGGTTGGGACCGATCCGGACGAGGTTCTGGGGGGACTGTTCCAGTTGCTGGAAACCGGAGCTTTTGTTGCGACGTCGAACGAGGCTTTCGGTTCGGTGGGGCTCTCGGACGCAAGACCCTGCGCGGGATGTGACTTTGTCTCTCTTTGCAGGCGCTTCGACGCGGGAGACCCGGCCCGCGGCCTGAAGTCCCTGCGTGGCCTGGCGCCGCGGCGCTTCCATCGGATTCTGGCCTCGGGGGGAAATGGGGGCGGGCTTTGATCGATCGCGAGGACCGACGATGCGCCGTTCTGACCGAGGACCATGCGTTCGTCTGGGCCAGCGCCGGAACCGGAAAGACCCATACGCTGACGCTGAGGGCCTTGTTCCTTCTCTTGAAGTTGGCCGCCCGCCGTCTGGCCGGAGCGCAGGGAACCCGGAGGCGTGAGACCGCCCGGGAAGTCCTTCTCTCCGTTGTTCTGACGACCTTCACCCGCAAGGCGGCGGCGGAAATGCGGACGCGTCTTTATGGCTACCTGGACGCGGTGGTCGCCGCGCCGGACCTCGAGTCCCTCGGGCGGACGGCGCCCGCCCGTCTGGACCCGCTCTTCGTCGAGTTGGTCGAGGAGGCCCTGGCCGCCTGGCCCGGCCGATCCTTCGAGGCGCTGCGATCCGGAGCGGAGGCCCTGGCGGAGAGGGCCGCGGAGTTGCAGGTATCCACGATCCACAGCCTGGCCGC
>CAYRCA010000351.1:0-5261 GCA_964422565.1 uncultured Acidobacteriota bacterium
GGAGGAGCTCACCTCCTTGGACGGCTACCACGAAGGGGTCTCCTGCATGGGATGCCACGCCATCCGGGAGACCGACATCAAGGGGAACGCCCATTTCGCGATGGCGGCGCCCAAACGCTACATGTTCGAGCTGGAGTACAACGAGACCGAAAGCGAAACGGCCCGCTTCCTTCGCGACTTCCTGATCCGCGCCTATCCCCGCCAGCATGTCGACAGCCTGAACAAACACCTCTTCAAGACCCCCGAGTACTGCGCCGCCTGCCACAAGCAGTTTATCGACGAGGAGATCAACAACGTCGGTTGGGTTCAGCTCCAGAACCAGTTCGACAACTGGCGCATGAGCCGCTGGAACCATCCCGGAGACGCGGAACGTACCGTGGAATGCCGCGAATGCCACATGCCATTGGCCGAGTCCCGGGATCCGGCCGCGGGCGACGGCGCCGACTACAACCGCTCGCCCCGCGACGGCAAACACCGCAGCCACCGGTTCCTCGGAGCCAACCAGATGATTCCGAAAATGCTTCAGCTTCCTGGGTGGGAGAAGCAGACGAAACTGACCGAAGACTGGCTCAGGGGCGAGTTCGCCATTCCCGAGATCGCCCACAAGTGGGCCGAAGGCCCCGCCGTCTCCCTCGAGCTGATCCTGCCCGAGCGGGTTGTGGCAGGACGAGAGGCGCTGGTCAGGGCGGTCAT
Source organism: uncultured Acidobacteriota bacterium (assembly GCA_964422565.1). Taxonomy (GTDB): domain Bacteria; phylum Acidobacteriota; class UBA6911; order RPQK01; family JAPXNP01; genus CAYRCA01. The sequence continues at coordinate 694 of CAYRCA010000351.1, forward strand.
CACCTCCAACAAGGTGGGCCACGACTTTCCCACCGGGCCCCTCGACATGATTCAGTCGTGGGTCGAGTTGGTCATCAGCGACGAAACCGGGCGCGAGGTCTTTTCCAGTGGGACCGTCGACGAAGACGGGTTCATTCAGCCCGGCTCCTTCATCTTCAAAGCCGAGCCGGTCGACCAGTACGGCAACCTCATCGACCGGCACAACCTTTGGGAGATGGTGGGGGTCAGGCATCGCCGGGCGCTCTTTCCCGGATTCGCGGACATCGCGCAGTTTCGTTTCCAGTGCCCCGATCTGACCCGGTGGCCCGAAGGGGGTTCGAACGGTGTCCGCGAGGAGGATCACGCGATCCCCGTCCCGGAGGACGCCGGATCGACGCTGCGCGTCGAGGCCAAACTGAAGTACCGAAAGATCGACCAGGCCCTGATGAACTTCATTTTCGGCGCCGACTCGGGGCTGACGGCGCCGATCACCGTCATGGACACCCACTCCGGCACCATTCGGGTCGTTCGCGACGATTCGTAGGGAGAGCCGGGCGGGGCGGATCCGCTTCGGGTCGCCCCGATAGACCGGAGCAGATTCGGCGGAGAATCCCATGAAGACCACATTGCCGCGTCGCAAGGCCCAGATCCTGCGCTATACCCTGCTTACCGTGGGCTCGGTCCTGCTGGCCACCTCGCTCTTCTTCGCCCTCAAGCCGGACCGGCCGGAGTATCGCCCCGGCCAACAGGTCGAGGGGTTGACTTTCGTTCTGGATCGGGAAATCCCGTCGGAGTATCCCCCGGTCGTCTATCGGGAAACGGCGAGGGATGCCGGTATCGACTTCAAGCATTTCCATGGCGAGCGCTCGACCCAGCTTCCCGAGGACATGGGATCGGGCGCCGCCTGGGGCGACTACAACAACGACGGGTATTTCGATCTTTATCTCGTCAACATCGCCGGCCCCCTCACCGCCGCCCCCGAAGAACTGGAGCGCTCCCCGGCCCACAACCGACTCTTTCGAAACCGGGGCGACGGGACCTTCGACGACGTCACCGAAGTTGCCGGGGTGGGTTTTCGGGGCATCGGCATGGCGGCCGCCTGGGGCGACTTCGACGACGACGGCCACCTGGACCTGGTGACGACCAGCTACGGTCCCATCGTCCTGTACCGCAACCGAGGCGACGGGACCTTCGACGACGCGAGCCGCGAGGCGGGCGTGGCGGGCTTCGAAGGCTTCTGGGCCGGAGCGACCTGGTGCGACTACGACCGGGACGGGCTACTCGATCTCTACGTCGTCGGCTACGTGCGGTATGAGTACGATCCGGAGGATATGACTCGCACGACGGTTCAGTACGAGGCGGCCGTCCCCTTCACCCTCAACCCCTCTTCCTACGAACCCGAGCGAAACCTGCTCTTTCGCAACGAAGGGGGCCGGTTCCGGGAGGTGGCCGAAGAGGTCGGCGTGGCCAACGAGATGGGACGGAGCCTGGCCGCCGCCTGTTGCGATCTGAACGGCGACGGCTGGCCCGAAATCTACGTGGCCAACGACATCTCCGACAATGTCCTCTATCGCCACGTGGGCGACGGCCGCATGGAGGACGTCTCTCATCGGGCCTGGGTCGCGGACTACCGGGGCTCGATGGGGCTGGCCCTGGGGGACTGGGACAACGACGGCGACATCGACATGTTCATCACCCACTGGATCGCTCAGGAGAACGCCTTCTTCGACAACACGCGCCGCTTTCTCGGCCTGGAGGAGTCGGACCGACCGACGCTGCAGTTCTTCGATATCGCCGACCAGGTGGGCCTGGGACAGATCGCGCTGCCCTATATCGGGTGGGGCGCCAGCTTCCTCGACTACGACAACGACGGCCGGGAGGACCTCCTGGTGGTCAACGGCAGCACCTTTCAACTGGAGGAGGACCCCCGCAAGCTGGCGCCCATGAGAAGCCAGCTCTTCTGGAACAAAGGACCCGAGGAGGGCTTCTTCGAACTGGGCGAGGTCGTGGGGGACGTCTTCTCCACTCCCTGGGTGGGACGGGGCCTGGCCGTGGCCGACTACGACAACGACGGTGGTCTGGACGCGGTCATCGTGGTGCACGGAGGACCGGCCCTCCTCCTGCACAACGAGGGGGCCAATCGGAGGAACTGGTTGAAGGTAAGAGCCTCGGGCGGCGACCACAACTATTTCGGCTTCGGCGCCCGCGTCGAGGTCTACGACGGAGACAAGGTACAGACGCAGATCATCAACTCGCAGCCCTCCTATCTTTCCCAGAACGCCCACGAGGCGCACTTTGGGCTGGGGGACCGGGAGTGGGTCGAACGCGTCGTGGTCCGGTTCCCTTGCGGGCAGGTCGAGGAGCGAAACCGGGTCCGGGCCAACCAGATCCTCGTCGTCCGAGAGGAGCGGTCGGAATGAGGCGCAGTTTCATCGTCCTCCTGGCGGTTTTCGCCCTGGCCTTCGGGGCCCTGGCCGTGTCCAAGGCCCGGAGGGGCGGCGACGAGGAGGTCTCGGCGGGCTTGGACCAGCGCGAGCGGGAACGCATCGCCGGTTTTTGGGCGGCCTACCACGAGGCCACCCGGATTCGTTCGGAGGGGGATTTCGAAGGCGCGGCGGAACGGTACCGGGAAGCCCTGCGAATGCGCCCCGACCATGAGGAATCGCTTTACTATCTGGGGAACTGCCTCTTCGAGTTGGGGGAATATGTCTCTGCAATTGATGTTTACGAAACATTGATTAAAGTGAATTCTCAGAGTCATCGCGGATTCTCCCAGCTCGGCGTGGCCCTCTCGGCGCGACAACCCGGGGCAATGTTGGACGCGTCGCGGGCGCGGGCCGCCTTCGAACGGAACGCCGAGATTGACCGCGAGGAATCGGGGCCGTTCCTGCGTCTGGGGATGCTCGATCTCAGGGAGGGCAGGCTTGAAGACGCGCTCACCGACTTTCGCAAAGCCGCCGGTTTCGGTTCGCCGGAAGGGGCGTTCCGAGCCGGTTTCGTCGAGGTCCTGAAAGGCCGGCCGGAACGGGCGACAGACGATTTCCTCAAGGTCCTGGATATCGCCGCCCAGGAGCGGCGGATCGCGGCGATGGGAGGCCGGGGGGAGGGAGATACCAGACCCGGAGAGGGGAGCCACGAGCTGCCGCCCTGGCTGTGGGCCGAGCTGAAGGCGAGGCTCCACCTGTTCTGGGCCGCGGAGCGGTTGGGCGGGTACCCCGACCGGGTTCCGGCGGAGGCGCGCGTGGAGCGTTTCCGGACCTCTTCCACGGGAGTCTCGCCGGTTGTCGGGGCTCCGACCGGGCGGCAGGGCGACGCGGCGGCCTGGGCGGATCTCGACGGCGACGGTACGCCCCGCCTGATTCTGGCCGGCCCCGAAGCCCTGCGCGTGTTCGTCCGGAGGTCGCGGCGATGGGAGGAGTCGGAGACGGTGGGGTTTTCCCCTTCCGCCGAACTCGGCGACGGACCCTACCGGCTGGCGATCGGCGACTTCGACGGGGATGGGCGGGAGGATGTCTACTTTGTCGGCGGCGGATATACCGAAAAAGGCGAGAACCGGCTGTTCCGCTCCGTGGAGGGTGTCGCCGGCCGGCGTTTGCTGGACGTGACCCGAGAGAGTGGCCTGGCCGGAAAGCGATCCACCATGGCCGCCGTGGCGGTCGACCTCGACGGGGACGGTCGTCTCGATCTGATCGAAGGGGGCACCGCGGGGGAGTTTCCCGCGCTTCGTGTCTTCTGGAATCGGGGCGACGGGTTCGAGCCCGCGAAGCCCCTTTCGAAGTCCGGCCTGGTGGGGCACGTGGTTGACCTTGCCGTGGCCGACGTGGACTTGGACGGATACCCGGACGTCTTCCTCCTCCGCTGGGGTCGGCCCGCGAAGCTGCTGCGCAATCGGGGAGACCGGAGCTTCGAAGACATTACCGACGCGGCGGGATTGTCCGGTGTGGGGGGAGACGGCCTGGCGGCGGTCTTTCTCGACCACAACGGCGACGGCGCGCCGGACCTGCTGGTGACGACGCACGCCCGGCACGATCTCGCCGCGCGGTCTCTCCTGTACCCGGAGGCGAAGGTCCCCGCCTCGCTCGGCCAGCGGCTGTTCGAGAACCGTGGCGACCATGGATTCCACGAAATTACGGTGGCGGCCGGGCTGGACAGGGCATTCGGGGTTCGCCGGGTCGTAGTCGGGGATCTCAATCGCGACGGCCGGCCGGATCTCCTGTTCGTCAACGGCGGTCTGGACGACCCGACCCATCTGGAGCCCGCCCGCATTCTGTGGAATCGGGAGGGAAAGGGGTTCGGTGACGAAGTGTTGTTGCCCGGTATGGATCCGGTCCACTGCTGGAGCGCCGCGATTGCCGAACTCGAAGGCCGACCGTACGTCTTTCTCGCCGGCGCGGGTCTCTTTCGGGTCGACTAGGCTCGCGAGCCTTGGCGGAAGACAGGCATCCCTGCCTGTCGGAAGGGAGGACGGGCATCCCTGCCTGTCGGAAGGGAGGACGGGCATCCCTGCCTGTCGGAAGGGAAGGCGGGCATCTCCGCCTGTCGGAAGGGAGGACGGGCATCCCTGCCTGTCGGAAGGGAGGACGGGCATC
>CAYRCA010000352.1:0-5259 GCA_964422565.1 uncultured Acidobacteriota bacterium
CCAGGGGAGGGAGGAGGTCGCCGCCAAGGCGCTGCGGACTTTCCAGGAGAACCGGCGAAGGCAGGCCGGAGCCGCGATCCCCGAGGATCTCGACTGGAGTTACTACGCTGAGATCCTGGACATCGTCGATCCGGTGGAGGAGGTCGCCCTGAGTCCGAGCGACTTCGCATCCGGCCTGGTCTATGAGAAGCGCGTCCTCGAGGGCCCGGTCAAGACAGGCCTAGGACTGTTGCCCATCGCCCTGGACGTCGCTGAAGCGGTGGGGCTGCTCGCCTGGTCGGAGGAGTCGCTGTTCCACTACCCCGCCGCCTCGAGCGCGGCTCGGGAACTGTACCGGTTGGAGTCGGGTCGAATCCGGACGGTTGTTCCCGGCGATTTCAACAACGATGGCCTGATGGACCTCTGTCTCGTACTCGACGAAGGCGCCGTCCTCCTCGAGAACCGAGAGGGCCGATTCGAGAAAGTCCAGCGGGTCGGTGGAGCCAACTCCTACACGACGGCCGTCTGGCACGATTTCGATCACGATTCGGATCTCGACCTCTTTCTCCTGGGAAGCAGCACCGACCTGTACCGGAACAACGGCGGCTCGGGATTTTCTCGGGAGACCGATCTGTTCCCATTCGTGGAAGGGGAGGCGGTCGCCGGCGTGGTGATCGACCTGGTCAAGGACACGAACAACATCGACATGGTGTTCGCCTATAAGGAGCGGCCGGCGGTACTCTACCGCGATCGTCTGGCGGGCAACTTCGAAGCCATCGATCTGCCGGTGGTGGATGCCGGAACCCGTCAACTGTGGATCGCCGATCTTGACAACGACGGCTGGACGGATTTCGTCGGGCTGTCGGACCGGGGGCTTCGAGCCTACCTCAACCGGGGGGGCGTCTTCCAAGCCGGCCAACACCGGATCGCGGGTTCGGGACCGGTCGCTCTGGCCGACTTGACCAACCGGGGATTTGTCGACCTCGTTTTCGGTTCGGACATCTATATGCACAAGGGCCTGGGACGATTTGAGAAAGCCCGTGCGTCCACGGAGATCCCGAGTCCCGCGGCGTTGGTTGCCTACGACTTCGACGCCGACGGGCGCGTCGATCTGGCGGTGCTGACCGGGGAGGGACGGGTCGCGGTCCTCGCGGGCGGCGCGGAAGCTCCGGGAAACTGGGTGACCATCGAGTTGTCCGGAGTGCGCAACCCGAAGCTTGCTCCCGCCGCCGAGGTCGAGGTGAAGGCCGGCGCCCTGTACCAGAAGAAGCTGTACTACGGCCTGCCCCTGCACTTCGGGCTGGGGGGCTACCCCAAGGTGGACACGGTGCGGATCACCTGGCCCAACGGCCTCATTCAGAACGAACCGGAGCAGGACGTCGGCCAGGCGTTCAAGTACGAGGAGCAGCAACGCCTGTCGGGATCCTGCCCCATGGTTTTTGCCTGGAACGGCAGCGAGTTTGAGTTCATCACCGACGTGCTGGCCGTGGCGCCGCTGGGGGCCGCCGCCGGCGACGGCGTCTTCTTCCCGGTCGACAGCGACGAGTACGTGCAGATCGCCGCCGAGTCCATGGCGCGGAACGAGCAGGGGCTGTACGAAATCCGGATCACCGAGGAGCTGCGGGAGATCGGTTACCTGGACAAGGTGAAGCTTTACGCCGTGGATCGCCCCGAGGACATGGGCGTCTACACCAGCGACAAGTTCAAGTCCCCGCCGTTCCCCGAGTTTCGGCTCTACGGGGTTCGAGACCGGGTCTATCCGAGGCGGGCGGTGGATCACCGGGGGAACGACGTCACCGAGAAGGTCCTGCAACGGGATCGGCGCTATCCGTCCAATTTCGAGCGGGATTTTGTCGGTGTGGCCGAGCTGCACACCCTCGAGCTCGACTTTGGGCCGGAAGCAGCCCCCGACAATCGGGCGATCCTGGTACTGCACGGCTGGGTGGACTGGGCCGACGGAAGCACCATCCGAAGGCTGGCCCAGGACGATTCGACCCGTCTGGTGATGCCCTATCTGGAGGTCCTCGATGAGACGGGGCGGTGGGTGACCGCGATCGAGGATATGGGCGTCCCGGCAGGCAAACCGAAGACGATCGTGGTGGATCTCTCCGGGCACTTCCGGTCGGCGGAACGACGAGTGCGGATCGTGACGAATCTTTGTGTCTACTGGGACGAAATCTTTCTCGGGGAGGACACCAACAGGCCGGCGGTCGACATGCGGTCCCTCGAATTGCGGGACGCCCAGCTGGCGTACCGGGGCTTCTCCAAGCCGATCATCCACCCGCAGCGGCTGCAGCCGGAAACCTTCGACTACTCCCGCTGGATGCCCATCTCCATGTGGAACCCCGCCGACGGCTTTTACACGCGGTATGGCGACGTCAAGCCGTTGCTCGAGAGGATCGACGACAAGTTCGTCATCATGGGAGCCGGGGATGAGCTACAGCTGCTCTTCGACGACCGGAGACTCCCACCCGTGGCCGAGGGCTTCGTGCGGGATTTTATTCTCTTCGTCGACGGCTGGGCCAAGGATGGGGATCTGAACACCGCGTTCTCGCAGACCGTCGAACCGCTGCCCTTCCATGGCATGTCGGCCTATCCCTACCCGGACACCGAATCCTATCCCAATACGGAGGAACACCGCCGATACCGCGAGACGTACAACACTCGTCCCGCCCTTCGATTCCTGCGTCCCCTCAGCGAGGAGCGGGGACTCGTGGCGAGTCGGGAGGCAGGGATGAGGAGCGAGGAGTGAGGAGCGAGGAGGGTGCTGGTCCGTGTCAGTCCACTTCGTCCATTTCGTCCCCTCCGTTCACCAAGCGAAGCGGGGGGCGTGGAGACGATGGGATTTCCGGTGCGAGCCAGATTGCGGAACGCGAAACAGAACAAGTTGAGGACCGAAGACCGAAACGCGGATGCGGAGTTGTTCACTCCGCTTTCACGACTGGGTCGAATGGAGGATCAATGGAGATCACAGCGGACAAAGTACGAGAAGAAGTCAGAAACCGGGTGGCCGAGCTGACCGAGATGGATCCCGCCGGCGTGACCAATACCGCGGATTTCATCGAGGAGCTCGGCGTGGATTCGCTCATGGCGATCGAACTCATGGTGGCGTTGGACAAGGAATATAAGATCGACATCCCGGAGGAGGAGTTTCGGGAGATTCGCACAGTCGATCAGGCGGTGGACGTGGTCATGCGGCATCTGTCGGAAGCGGCCTGACGAGACGGGTTTGCCCGCGACCATTGGCGAAGGGGGTAGGCGAATGCGGCGAGTCGTCATCACCGGTCTCGGCTTACTGACGCCCATCGGCTCGGGCAGGGACGATTTTTGGACGGCGGTGACCTCGGGGAAGAGCGGCATCGAACCGGTTCGATCCTTCGACACCAGCGACTTCCCGGTGCACCTCGGGGCCGAGGTTAAGGACTTCGATCCGGGAGCCCACGTCCGCCGGCAGGATCCCTCCCGTCTTGGCAGGGCTTCACAACTGGCGATCGCCGCCGGTTGGATGGCCGTGGACGACGCGGGCGCGGACTTTTCGTCCCACGATCCTTCCCGCGTGGGAGTGTCGATGGGGACAACCTCGGGCGAACCCCTCTTTGTCGAACAGTACAACGACGCCCGCAAGGCCGGAGGCTTCGCCGCCGTTCCCGATGGCATCTTTCCCAAGTATCCCTGTCACGTCATTCCGAGCAATCTGGCCATCGAGTTCGGCTGCAACGGGCCGACGCTCATGATTCCCACGGCCTGTGCCGCGGGCAACTACGCCATCGGGTACGCTTTCGACCTTCTGAGGACGGGTCGAGCCGACCTCATGCTGGCGGGCGGCGCCGACGCCTTCTCTAGGATCACCTACATGGGATTTGCCCGCCTGGGCGCGATCGCCCCGGAGCGGTGTCAGCCCTTCGATCGCAACCGCAAAGGCATGGTTCCGGGAGAGGGAGCGGCGGTTTTGGTCTTGGAACCGTTGGACGGGGCCCTCGCAAGAGGCGCCCGGGTCTATGCCGAGATCCTCGGCTACGGGGTCAGTTGCGACTCCCACCACATGACCGCGGCCCACCCCGAGGGCGATGGAGCGATCCGCGCCATGTCGGCGGCGATGCGCGAAAGCCGCGTCAAGTCGGAGGAAATCGATTACATCAGCGCTCACGGCACCGGCACGCCGACCAACGACCGGGTGGAGTCGATAGCCGCTCGGAGGCTTTTTGGGGACTCGGCCGAGAGGATTCCCATGAGTTCCATCAAGTCGATGATCGGTCACACCATGGGTGCCGCCAGCGCGATCGAAGCGGTCTGTTGCGCCCTCGCAGTGCAAACGGGGACGATTCCCCCGACGGTGAACTACGAGGAGCCGGATCCGGAGTGCGATCTGGATTATGTTCCCAATCAGGCACGGGAGACCCACCCGCGGATCGTCCTCAATAACGCTTACGCCTTCGGCGGAAACAATGCGACCCTCTGTCTGGCGAGGTACGAAGGGTGAAAGAGCGAATCGTTGTTAGCGGAGCCGGAGTTATCGCCTCCATCGGAGCCGGGTGGGAGGAGTTCGCGGAGGCGATCTATCGCGGCGAAAGTGGCCTGCGCACCAGCGCCGTGGTCGACTTGGGGGATAGCGCGTCGCAGGCCTGCGAAGTGGCGGACTTCACCCCCCAGCGATGGCTCGGACCCAAAGGGGTGAGGGCTCTGGACCGAAGCGCGCGCCTGCTGTCCGTGGCGGCCCAGATGGCGCTGGAATCCGTCGGCCGCGTCACCCCGGAGGACAGGGAGGGGGATCCCGGGCTGGGCCTCGTGTGCGGGACCATCTTCGGAAGTGTCCACAGTATCGCCTCCTTCGACTGGAGCGGCTTGGAGGACGGAGTCAAGTACGTCAACCCCATGGCCTTTCCGAACACGGTCATCAACTCCCCCGCCGGTCAGGCGGCGATCAAGCATAGGTTGAGGGGAGTCAACTCGACGATCTCGGCGGGTCTGGCTTCGAGTCTGTACGCCATAGACTACGCCGCAGACTTCCTTCGTTTCGGCCGGGCGTCGATGCTGCTGGCCGGCGGAGTCGAGGAGATCGCGGAGGAATCCTATCTCGGTTTCCGCAAGAACGGGCTACTCTCGCAAAGCAACCGCTCCCAGCCGTTCTCGCAGAACCGGGACGGCGTAGTGCTGGGGGAGGGTTCGGCGCTGTTCGCCCTGGAGTCGGCGGAACGCGCCGCAGAGCGAGGCGCGTCGATTCTGGCCGAGGTGGTGTCTTTTGGCTCGTTTCACGATGCACACAGCATTGACCGCTACTCG
>CAYRCA010000353.1:0-5249 GCA_964422565.1 uncultured Acidobacteriota bacterium
ATAACGGGCTGATTCGTCACGGGCCGCTCCGGATGTCTCCGGGCCGCCGCAGCGTGGTGCATGCTGAGGGGACAACGTGGGACAACGTTCCTGGTGATCGGTGATACTCCCTGGGCGCTGCCGTTTCGCGGTACGCGAGAGACGTTGACCGCCTACACCCGCAACAGGAATGAACGTGGCTTCAACGCGGCGCTCCTGATGTCGGTCCATGAGCTCTTCGGATGAGAGGTCGGGGCCGGCCCTCCCCCCTCAATTCCCCACCAGCAGCTCGGCGTAGTTGCGCTGGAGGACGCGGTCGGCGTCGGGGTAACAGGCGATGTGGTCTGCGTCGTTGCGGCGAGCCTCGTCGTTTCGTCTCTCGCCCCGCTTTGGCGGCTGGATCATGAGTTGGTCCAGGATGGCGGCGAGCTCGGGTGGATCCATCTTCAGATCGAGCAAACGATGGTTTTCATTGTCCGGTGCGAACCGCCAAACGTTCGTTCCATCCTCGAAGATATGGTTGTAGCCTTCGGTCCGCAGTGTAAAGTAAGGTCCCAGGCCTCGCACCGCATACAACAGAGCCACCTGATCCCAACTCGGGCGTGTCTCTGTGCCGCGCAGGAAAAGCTCGTAGGCCCGGCGAACCGGATTGTCCGCCGGTGTCTCGGGCAAGAGCGATCCAGTCAGAATCTCGTCGCCAATCCCCGTGAAGGTGATCGGAGTGGGCCAATGACGGACAGCCCCGACCGCGGCCTCCGGGTGCGGCTTGAAGTTGCCGAAAGGCCGCGGATCGAGATGCACCGGATAGCGACCGCCCATGCAGACCCACAGCTTCACCTTCTGGACGACCAGGTCTCGTCCGCTCAGGGCGCTGAATTCATCGGGTTCCGTGCGCAACAGATCCCACAGGTTGGTCACGTAGCCCACGGTGACGATGACGACGCTCTGGTCCGGCTGCTCGGCGAGGAGTTCGCGGTAAAGCTTGGCCGCGTCGGGGGCTTCGTCGTTCGACCTCAGCCGGTGAGGGAATTCTTCCGCGATCTCTTTCGCATAACGGAAGGTCCGTTCGAGCGTGGCGCCTTCTCCCTTGGGGCTTCCAATGGGCAGGTGAGGCCTTCCGTAGTAATGATTGATGACATCCGCGGCCGGTCCGCTCCAAGGATACAGTGAGGAGACCATCGTGGCCAGGATTTCGACTTCCCCGTTGTCGGCCAGCGCGTGCAGCGTGGCCAGCGCGCCCGCGTCGTCGACATCCGTGTCCATGTCGGTGTCGAAGATGAGCCGGACGGGGCCGGCCGAAGTCGCTTCAGCATCCGTATAAATATCTCCGGTCTGCGCCTGAACCTGAAAGGTGAGGGCGGACAACAGAGAAAGCCGGATCGCACGTTTCATCGTCTTCATCTCGGAACCTCGTGAAACAGATCGCTACGACGCATGACATTGCTCCTCCCGGGCAACCCCAAAGGGCCCTACCGTCTGACCAGCACGGCCGCCCATTCGCCGACGCCCGATGTCCAACATATTGGATTTTCACGTCAAAGAAAATCCAATTTTTCGAATTTCAAGAGGCCGCGGCCCGTGTCTTCGGGAGAACCCCGCCTGTTGCGAAAACTGGAACTGGCGTAGTCCGCGGGCGGCAGGGCCGGGGTGCGCCGCTGTCGTTCGGAACGAAATTTGCCTCCACTTTATACATTAACGCATAAACATGCACAAATCTCATTAGATACCCACCGGATTGGGGGGAGAGGAGACCATGAACGGCTATCAGCGAATCTTTATGCACCTCCTGCTGGGAGTTGCGGTGTGTTTCGTTTCCGTAGCTTCGGTACTGGGCCAGGCCGGCATCTACTCGTCTATCACCGGAAGGGTGATGGACGCGACGGGGGCCGTGGTGCCCGGGGTGGAGGTGTTGGCCGTCAACCAGGCCACCAACGTGAGCCGCCGGGCGGTGAGCGACGACTACGGCAACTACGAGGTCACCCACCTGCACGCCGGAACCTACACCATCACCGCCGAGATGCCCGGATTCAGGAGGTTCGTCCATCAGGACATCATCCTGGAGTCGTTGCGCACGGTGCGTATCGACGTCCGCCTGCAGGTGGGGGAGATCGACATGGAGGTGACCGTTACCGGGACGCCGGTCATCGAGACCGAACTGCCCACCATCTCCCAGGTGCACACCGACCGCCAGGTGATGGATCTGCCCATGAACCTGCGGGGGTCGGGCATCATGTACCGCTTCTCCCTTCTCACCCCGACAGCCACGCAGGGAAGCGGCTCGGGGCGCTCCTTCGGAGGGGGCCGGTGGACGGGGACCACGTTTCAAATCGACGGCGCCAGTGGGAACGACATCATCTTCGGCAACCAAAGTTCCGCCCTGCAGCCGCCGACCGACGCGATTCAGGAGGTGAAGGTCGACTACGTCAGCAACCGCGCCGAGTTCGCGGATTCCGGCACCCTGAGCGTGATCACGCGGGGAGGAAGCAACCGGTTCCGCGGTTCCGCCTACTGGCACAGCATCGGCACGAGGTTCTCCTCACGCGATCCGTTCAGCCCCACGCGGGGGGACATCGACCCGGTTACGGGTGAGGAGGTGCACTCCCGCAACGACATTTTCGGAGGCTCGCTGGGAGGCCCCATCGTGCGCGACCGCGCCTTTTTCTACGTCTCCTACGAGTTCGACCGCGATCCGCGGCCCTCGCAGATCTCGCGCAACGTACCCACCCTGAAGATGCGCCAGGGGGATTTTTCCGACGTGGCCGCCCAGATTCGCAACCCCTTCACGGGCGAGCCGCTCCCCAACAACATCATTCCGCCGGAAATGATCAACCAGACTTCGCTCAGGGCGCAGCAGCGCTTCTTTCCCGAGCCGAACTTCGGGGCGCCCGGTTTGGTGGCCGGAAACTTTCGGGGGAGCTTTCCGCGCAGCCGCGATCTGCACAAGGTGAACACGCGCTACGACCATAATTTCTCGGACGCGCATACCCTGTTCGCGCGCGTCGGCTATACCGACAGCAACAGCCTCGGCCTGGCCTACGGCGGATTTCCGGCGGACTTCGTCGGGGGACATTCAAACTCCCTCACGAAGGCCTGGCAGAGCACCGTCTTCCACACCTGGACCGTCTCCCCCAGGCTCATCAATGAGGCCCGGGCCGCCTTCAGCCGCACCTGGGAGTCGTCGGGAGGCCCGTTCCCCGGAACGGAGGTGGTCGATTTTCTGGGAATCGAGGGATTGGAGCGCCAGCCCGAGTACGAGCGTCGCGGCCCCGACATTCGGATCAGCGGGTTCAGCAGCATCAATCAGAGCGGGGACGACCGCCGGGTGGCCAACACCTACTCGATCAGCAACCAGACGACCTGGATCCGGAACCGGCATACGATGAAGGGAGGACTGGAGTTCCGGCCCCAGCAGTACAACGGCCCCATGCGGCCCGACTTCGGCCGTTACGATTTCAGCAACCGATACTCGGGGCACGCCTACGCCGACTTTCTGCTGGGACTGCCCACCAGCACACAGCGGGAGCAGTCCCGCCCGCTGCTCTACTTCCGCTGGTATTACTTCAGCGCGTTCTACCAGACCGACTTCAGGGTCTCCCCGCGTATGACGCTCAATTTAGGCGTGCGCTACGACTACAACGAGCCGCCCTACGACAAGTTCGACATCATCTCCAGCTTCGATCCCGGCACCGGTTCGGTGATTATTCCGAGCGAGCGGGCGAGAGCGGCGATACGGCCGCTGTTTCCCGCAGAGGTACCCATCATCACGGCCGACCAGGTCGGGCTGCCCCGGGGTCTGCGCGAGAGGGGCCGCGGCTACGTGTATCCGCGCATCGGCTTTGCTTTCCGGCCCGGAGCGGACGCCCGCATGGTGGTTCGGGCCGGCTACGGGATCTTCAACGACGATCTGTCGGCCGATTACGCGGCCGCCTTCCTTGCCCGGCACGGGCCCTTCAACCTGAACGAAGGATTTACCAACAGCATCACCGACAGCGTTCCCCTGCTGACCTTCGATCGGCCCTTCCTGGAGACGGGAACCCGCCTGGGCGCGCTGGACGTGCGGGGTGTGGCCCGAGACTCGAAAAATCCGTACGCGCAGCAGTGGAATCTCACGGTGGAGCGCGACTTGGGTCGCGACATCGGATTGCGCGTGTCCTACATCGGCACGGCGACCACCCGTGCCGCCAGTCGCCGCGACATCAATCAGCCGCTGCCCAGCACGGAGCCTTTCTCTCAGGACCGGCGGCCTTACCCCCTTTACCGCCAGGTTCTTTTCTGGGAAACTGGGGGCAGGCACAACTATCACGCGCTCTCGACGAACCTGGATCGCCGCTTCCAGCGGGGCCTTTCCTACCAGGTGGCCTGGACCTGGGCCAAGAGCATCACCGACACGGAACTCGCCAGCGAGGGAGGACCGACGCTGGAGAACGCCTATGACCGCACCCGGTATCGGGGCAACAGCCGCTGGGTGCCGCGCCACCGGCTGGTCGCAAACCTGATGTGGGAGTTGCCCTTCGGGGCGGGGCGCCGGTACTTCAACCAGGGCGGAGCGATCAACCAGGTGCTGGGCGGCTGGCAGATCACGTCGGTCTACATCGCCCAGACCGGGCAGTTCCTGACCCCCAGCTTCACGGGGCGGGACCCCTCCAACACCAACGTCATCGGCGGGATTCCGGACCGGATCGGGGACGGCAACCTGCCCAAGGGGCAGCGCACGATCGACAACTGGTTTGACGCCTCGGCCTTCGCCGTGCCGCCGGTTAACGCCGGTCGGTTCGGCAACTCGGGCGTGGGAGTCATCGTCGGTCCGGGTCACCAGCAGCTCAACCTGGGCCTGTTCAAGTACTTCCGGATCACCGAGGAAGGGCGCCTGCGCGTGCAGGCCACCGCGGTAAACGCCTTGAATCACCCCATCTGGTCTCCGCCAGCCTTGAACATTTCGGCGCCCGGCTCGGTGGGCCGCATTACCAGTTCGCTGGACCGGCAGGACGTTCAGGGCACCCGCGAGATCATGTTCGGCCTGCGCTACGAGTTCTGATCGTCGCTTTCCCGCCGACCTAAACGGCGCAGCCGGGAGCCTGTCCAGGCTCCCGGCCGCTCGGGAGTGCGCTCCTGGGCTCGACAGGTATCCGGTCTGGCTGGGCGCAATCCGGCAACGATTCGCGGAGGGTGCGCACCCCGTCGCAGGAGGCCAACCTCGGGTCCGCGGCGGCAACGCGATCCCGGCCTGAAGGGCGGACCGGGGGCGCGAGGGCTCCGGGCGGCCGCGACCC
>CAYRCA010000354.1:0-5246 GCA_964422565.1 uncultured Acidobacteriota bacterium
AGTCGATCGCATCAACATCCTCCGCGCTTCCCATCTCGCGATGCGCCGCGCGCTCTCACTGACCGGTTCGAGGACGGACGGAGGGGAGGGGGTGATTCTGCTGGAGACCGAGGAGGAGTGGGAACGCCATCCTCTGCGCGCGACAATCTCCGAACGAATCCGGGGTTTTCACGAGAAACTGTGGCGGGGCCTCCCTCCCAACCCTCCCCGCGACGTGGTGCGCCGGGGCGATCGGATTTCCTGGAAGCCTGCTTCGCCCGCTTCCGACGGGGAAATCGCCGTTTGCTACCTGATTCTGGACGGCGACCGATTGGTGGGAATCACCACCGCGACTTCCTTTGAGATCCCACATTCTCTTGGGGGCGGCTCTGAGGGCGGCCCCTACAGGGAATCCTTTGCCGTCGTCGCCGTGGGCGGATCCTATTCCGACAACCGAAGTGCCCCGGAAGAGGCCCGCCCGTAAGTGACCCTGGGGTGATGACAAGGCGAGGGGGCCGTTTCCGAGCCGGATCGTCTTGCGCCGGGCCTTCAGGACAGCGTCTCGGGGGGTCGCTGGAATCTGGCGGTTCGATTCCCGAAGGCGTGCGGATCGTTGCGAGGGAGACGGTCCCGATCGGGCTGAATGGGCACAGGAAGGGAGAATAGCAATGGCAACACGTCGTGAATTTCTGGGCGCAATGGCCCCTGGAATGATTCCCGCCGCCGCTTTGGGCGTCCAGGGACGGCTTCCGGCTTCACCCGACACCGGCGTCTTTCCGGTGCGAAACGTCCTCGACTTCGGCGCCCGCGGGGACGGCCAAACCCTCTGTACCGAGGGCATCCAGGAGGCTATCCGTCAAGCCAGCCGGGCCGGGGGAGGATGGGTCTACGTCCCGCCCGGCGACTACCGGACCGGTACTCTGGACCTGATGGATAACGTGACGCTCTACCTCGAAGCGGGTGCGCTGCTTCGAGGCACCACCGATCGGAACGACTACCGAAACGAGTGCCTCCTGTATGCCCGAAACCGCTCCAACTTCGCCATCCGGGGGACCGGAACCATCGACGGCAGCGGGACATCCTTCTGGCGCTGGGATCCGGATGTTCCCCGCTTCGACAAGCCCCATCTCAGAGGGCGCTGGGTCACCGGCGAGTGGCGTCCCAATCGGATGCTGAAGTTCGTCGACTGCGAGGACCTTCTTCTGGAGGACGCGACCCTCCGGAACAGCCCCAGCTGGACGCTCCACCTCATCGGCTGCGACCGGGTGAACATCCGGGGTCTTTCCATTCTCAACGGTGTGTATGAAGAGGACGGGCCCAATACCGACGGGATCGTCCCGGACGCCTGCACCCGGGTGCGGATTTCCGACTGTTATGTCCAGACCGGGGACGACAGTATCGTCCTGAAGATCGAGGGCAGGGAGACCGAAAGCCGCGTCTGCCGAGACATCACGGTGACCAACTGCGTGCTCATCAGCAGCGAAACGGCCCTGAAGATCGGGTCCGGCACTCGCGGCGAGTTCCGGAACATCAACTTCTCCAATTGCGCCATCCGCGACGGCGGCTGCGGCGTCGGGCTCTGGATGTACGACGGGGGCCTGGTCGACGGCTGGGTGATCGACAACATCACCATGACCCTGACGGACGGAGGACAGCCCATCTACCTTTGGTCCTACCGCCGGACCGACGAAACTCCCTGGGGAACGGTTCGAAACGTGATGATCTCGAACGTCGTGGCCGAGGCGGACGGCGGCGTCTTCATCAGCGGAGTTCCGGAGAAACCGATCGAAGGGGTGACCCTGGAGAACATCCGACTCTTCATGCGGGGAGGTCGGGAAAAGAGGTTTCACGCCGACCCGGGCTACCCCTACCTGCGAAGCCACGCGGGGCGGGAGACGGTCTGGGGCCACCGCCACTCGCCTTACGACATTTTCTGCCGACACACGGACAACCTCACCCTCCGCAACATCCACTTTGCCTGGAACAGCCCGGAGAAACCGGAGTGGGGGAGCGCGGTGCGGTGCCGAGAGGTCAGGGACCTGGAGATCGACGGGTTCGTAGGGCGGCAGGCCCTCGGTTCGGATGCCCCCGCCTTCCGGCTGAGAGAGGTGGACGGGGCCTTCATCCGCAACTGCCGGGCTCCGGAAGGCACAGGCACTTTCTTGGGTGTGGATGAGGCGTGCCGCGGCATCACTCTGGTGAGCAACGACCTACGCCGGGCGGCGAGGGTATGCGAGCGAGGTCCCGGCGCCGACGAAGAGGCGATCTTTACCGCGGCCAACCGGCCTCCCTCATGAAGCACGCCTGGGCCGCTCCTGAGAGAGGTGCCACCGGGTGAGGAAATCCCATGTCACGGTTCTTCCCCGCCGCCTTCCAGCGACAGACTCCAGATTCCCGGCGTATCGCGGTCCTTGGAGTAGAGGAGCAACCCGCCGCCCGATGACTCGAATCCTTCGAAGCCTCCCTTCGTCGTAAGCCGCGCGGCTTCTCCTCCCTCGGCCGGCTTCTTCCAGATCTGCCTGTCCCCGCCGCGCGTCGAGCTGAAGTAGATCCACTCGCCGTCGCGGGACCAGCTGGGAAGGATGTCCGCGCCGGGGTGATCGGTCAGCCGCCTGGGCTCCCCTCCGGCCTTAACGGCGGGTGTATGGCGCCGGGGAGTACCTGATCTCCCATCGCGCCGGAGAGCGGCACGTCACCCTGGCGGAACCAGAAGACCGGCGAGACCGAACTGGTCCGGTTCGTGACCCGAGTCGGCGCGAAGGGACAGAGTTCTCTGATGTTCGACCGGAACGGCAACGGGCATTGCCTCAAGGAAGTCCACATTGCGCATTTCGAGGGTTTCGCGTTCCGGGAAGGAAACGAGGAACTGGAGAGCGAAGCGCTGGCGGCAAGCATCCCGTAAGGGGACCCCTTCGACCCCCCTTCGACCCCGGGGTTCGACCCTGGGACCCTCGCGTCGCCGAGAGCCCCAAGGGCGGAACTTCGGGGCGTCCGTGCGATTCGGAGCCACTCCATCCCACGTCCCCGGGACGGGCGCCCCGCCGTCCTCCCTTCAGAACGGGATGTCGTCGTCCGTTATTCCCACCTCCATGGGCGCCGAGTCGCGGGACTCATCCTGGCCCGGTCCGGAGCCGGGTTCCCCTCCCCGGTCCAGCATCTGCATGTTCAGCGCGACCACCTCCGTCGTCCGGCGCTTGTTCCCGTCCCAATCGTCCCATTCCCGAGTTTGGAGTCGCCCCTCGATGTAGACCAGCTTTCCCTTTCGCAGATGCTGGCCGGAGCCTCGGCCAGCTTGCCCCACACCACGACGTTGTGCCATTCGGTTCGCTCCTGTCGGGCCGGAAAAATCTGTTGCAGCGAAACCGGTTCCGCCAGGCTCCCGCGGTCGCGCTCGATTGCTTCCGGGAGCGTCGATGCGCCGAGTGCTTCGCAAACGCGCAGGCAAGACGCTCCGATTCGGGGCCGGGAGGGGCTGTGAGTTCACGACTTTACGCGGACCGTCCTTCCATCTATAGGAGCGAAAATTGGGTCCGAAAATCGCCGCTAGGCGCTGGTTTCCGGGGCCGAATCCAAGTGAACGCCCTCATTGACAACCATTTACCCTGAACGTCCTGCCGGCCCAGCGAGCTGGGCATGCGGCCCACTCAAGGTGTCCGGATGATGAAGCGACGCCGAGACACCCGTTCGAAGTGGGCGAGGTTCCAGGTCACAAGTTCGTGAACCCCCACGCTCAAGGCTGACTCGATGATCAGAGCGTCATAAATCGTGCCCCCGACGATGGAATCATCCGCTGCCTCGGAAAGGAAGGTCCAGATGTCCGGCGGGGGCCCAGCCAGTCGCCAGGCGGAGTCCCTAGCAGATATTGTGGTGGGACCTTATCTGTGTCGATCAGTAAAGGCGACCCGATGGCCCTGGAAGTGGGCGAGCTGCGGGCCGATTCGCTTCGAGTTCTTTCTCGAAACGGGGACAGACCGTTTCGCTGTCCACACCCGGTACCGGCAACCTCCAGGTGGGCCACGCCCGGATCTTCGCCCGTGAGGGAGTAAGCGGAGTGGCGGTCTTCAGGCGTCGCGATCCGGCCAGCGGCACGGTGCTGTACGAGGCGGGTGTGCCCGCAACTTCGGAACTGACGGAGTTCTCGGTGGTGGTTGACAGTCTCGGAGTGACGGACACCGGCCTTGCGCTGGTCTATCTTCCGGCCGACTCCGAAGCTCCGGATGCCAACCTGGCGCTCGGGTTGTACGACGCCCAGTTCACGCTGATCGGCGAGCGGACGCTGGATCCGCTGCCGGCGGGCAGTCAGCCGTCCTCTCGCCCGGTTCGTCGCCGAACTGTTCGAGGAGGCCGGGGTGCAGGCGCAGGCTCGGGAGATGCAGGGGATGCTGGTGGTGCGTAGCGACCGTCCCTTGGCCGCCGTCCCCCCTGGCCGCCGTCACCCTGCGCCAGAACGACGATCCGCAGAAGGAGTTCCCCCGGGAAGTCCCGACCTTAACGACGTTTCCTAGGGGTGCCGTAGCCTGGTTGGCAATCTGCTCGGGCATCCCCACTACGTGACCCTGAGCGGTGCCAGAAGAGAGCTTGGTCTACGAGTAGGGATCGGGAATCGTTTTGGAAAAGGAAATAGTAAGATCGATGGTATGAAGAATGCCATGATCACAACCATCGACAGGGCGGGACGGGTTGTGATCCCGAAACGGATTCGCGAAGAAGCCGGTTTGACACCAGGTTCGCGGTTGGTGGTGCGCCAGCGAGACGGGCGGGTGGAGATGGAACCCGAGCCGGTTCCAGTTCGGATGGAGCGCCGGGGGCGGCTTCTAGTTGCCGTTCCAGAAGGCGATGGCCCCCGGTTGACGAACGAACAGGTGCGGACCACCCTGGAAAAGATCCGGCGGCGCGAGGACTGACCTCCGATGTCGGTAGCCGTCGATAGCAGCGTTCTGGTAGCCGCGGTTCTTGCCGGTCATGAGCATCACATGGCGTCTCACCTCGAACTGGAGCGCGGATGGATTTTGATACAGCCCCGGGTAACCTGTTCGACTCGTTTCTGTAGGTGAGCGGTAGGAGGACCTTGACATGGATAGCCGCACGCCTTCATCCGCTGTTTGGCGCCGCCTCTGGGGAGATCTCCTGGGCCGCGCCGGTGTCGGGCGGGTCACCGCCGCGCTTCTGACGGGAGCCGTCCTGCTGGCGACCGGCGCGCTTCCTTCGAGTGCCGCCCCGGCCTGGGCGCGGAGTTCAGTCAACAGCGAGGGGACATCCCAGCTGGA